>CAUJGC010000511.1 GCA_963169075.1 Myxococcota bacterium | reverse complement strand
AAAATTCTTTTTATTTTTATAAAATAAAATCATTTTTTTTTTGGTGGGTCGGGCTGCCTCGGGGGGCGGGGGGAAGCTCCCCCGGACCCCCCTCCAGGGGTGGTTGCTTTTGCGGGGGATTTGGGGTTGATTCGGGCGCGTTGGGCCTGGGAGCCCCCGGCGGCCGGGGGCGGCGGGCTCTCAGCCAGGAGGAGCGCGGCGTGACCCGACCCTACATCTTGATCTCCAACGACGACGGCGTGGACGCGCCCGGGCTGCTGGCGCTGCGCGACGCGCTGGCGACCTTCGCGGACACGCTGGTCGTGGCGCCCGAGTCACAGCAGAGCGCGGGGAGCCACGCGATCACGCTGCACAAGCCGCTGCGCCTCAAGGAGCGCGCGCCGGGGGTGCTGGCGTGCAGCGGGACCCCGGCGGACTGCGTGTATGTGGGGCTCCAGCACGCGGTGACGCGGAAGCCGGAGCTGGTGGTCAGCGGGATCAACGACGGCCTCAACATCGCGGACGACATCACCTACAGCGGGACGGTGGCGGCGGCGATGGAGGGGCACCTGATGGATGTTCGCTCGGTGGCCTTCAGCCAGGATCATCGGCGCCCGGTGGCGCTGGAGGCGGCGGCGAAGGTGGCGGCGAAGGTGTGCCAGTGGGTGCTGGCGCACCACGAGGCGCTGCCTCCGGAGGCGCTGATCAACGTGAACCTGCCCGCGGACGTGCGGGAGGACACGCCGTGGCGCTTGACGCGTCAGGGCATCCGCGAGTACCACCGGCAGGTGCGCGAGCACCGCGACCCGCGAGGTCGCCCCTACTACTGGATCGGCGGCGCCCAGCTGGGCTACCGCGAGGTGCCGGGGACCGACGGCGTCGCTGTCCACGCGGGCTTTGTCAGCATCACGCCGCTCCAGCTCCGCATGACCTGTGACCCCGCTCTGGACGTGATGAAGCGTCTGGGGCTCGATGAGGCTTGATATATCATGAGCGATATCCAGACCTATCTCAAGGGCATTATTCGTGACGTGCCGGACTTCCCCAAGCCGGGCATCCTCTTCAAGGACATCGCCCCGGTGCTCCAGAGCGGGGAGGCGCTGCGTCGCGTCATCGATCACCTGGCGGATCACTACCGGGATCAGCAGATCGATCGGATCGTGGGGATCGAGTCGCGGGGGTTCATCTTTGGTACGCCGCTGGCGTACGCGCTGGGCACGGGGATCGCGCTGGTGCGCAAGCCGGGCAAGCTGCCGTGGAAGACGGCCTCGGTGAGCTACGCGCTGGAGTACGGCACGGACACGCTCCAGATCCACACCGACGCGGTGGAGCCCGGCCAGCGAGTGCTCATCGTGGACGACCTCCTGGCGACGGGGGGGACCGCCAGCGCGACGATGCAGCTGGTGCAGGGGCTGGGGGCGGAGGTGGTGGGCTGCGCCTTCGTCGTCGAGCTGGGGTTTCTGCAGGGGCGTGCGCGGCTGGGAGGCGTGGATGTCCACGCGATCCTGGAGTATTGAGCGGGCGGCGGCGCTGGCGGCGCCGCTCCTCCTCCTGGCGGCCTGCCGCCAGGGGGTGCCGGAGCTGCCGGCGTGCGCGACGCTCTGCACGCTGGAGCCGGAGGCGGCGGCGCTCCTCGTCCTGGACGGGGAGCGGGCGGCGGTGGGGGCTGTGCGCGGCAGCGTCGAGCCCGCCGAGAGCCTGGAGGCGGCGCTGGCGATCCTGCGCGAGCGTCGGGTTCAGGAGAGCGAGGAGCGGGGCTTCCCTCAGCCGCTGCTCTACGTCCTCTGCGGGCGGGACACGCCTGCGTCCCGCGTGGTGGAGGCGGCGAGGACGCTGCCGGAGATCCGGGCGGTGAGCTTTGGGGGGGGGGAGGGGGGGCGGGTGGCCTTTGCGTCGTTCAGCCTGGAGGCGCCGGGGGGGGCGGGCGGGCCGCGGCTGCGGCGCGACGCCGGGGGGTTCTCGACGCACGAGGGGCGGAGCGGCGCCGATCCGGTGGCGCTCCTGGGCGGGGCCTGCGCCCCGTCCATCCAGGCGCCGTGCCCCATCGTCACGCTGGAGGCCGCCTCCTTCACCTGCGGCCAGCTGATCGAGGCGGCGGAGGCGTTGCACGCTGCGGGGCTCCAGGCGCGGGTGGGGTGACTTGCAACGCGGCGCGGCTTCTGTAAGGCTGGTGGCCTGAGCGCGCCCTCTTGGGGCGCACACCCCAAGGAGCCGGAGATGGACGTGAAGCAGAGCGCGCGAGCCCTCACCGAGGCCCTGCGGGCCGCAGGCCGCCCAGGCCACTTCGAGGCCCTCTTCCCGGAGGAGGTCGAGGAGAGCTTCGAGGAGCTGCGCGACCTGGGGCTGGAGCCGTCGCGGGCGCTGGCGCAGGCCTTTGAGGTCGCAGACCCGGTGCAGGTGGAGGTTCGCCCCTGGCTCCACGAGGGGCTGCGCCTGCTCCCGCTCCGGGAGCTGCCGGAGGCTCACGAGGGCTTCGCGGTCTCGGAGGGGCGTCGGGCGGAGCGGTGGCGCGGGCGGTGGATCATCCTGGGGGTGGCGGGGAGCGATCCGTACTTTGTGGACGCGACGCAGCCGCGTCTGCCGGTCTACACGGACATCTTCGGAGGCGGCGCGCTCCAGCCGCTCCTGGTGGCCTCGTCCTGGGGGGGGCTCCTGGATTTGAGCGCGCTCTGGGTGCGCGAGTTTGTGGCGCACGGCCTCGCGGTGGAGCCGCCGGGCGTCACCCGCGACCCGGACGCGATCCCCTGGCGTGCGCGCCTGGCCTGGCAGCGGCTCCAGGAGCACCTCCGCGAGCGCGATCCGGCGGCGCTGGACTCTCCCTTCTGGCGCCGCGTCTTCGAGCGGGAGGCGTAGAGGGGGGTCTGGGGGAGCATCCCCCAGCCGCGCGGCGCGGGCCCGCACACATCCCAAAACAAAAAAATGTTTGGATAAATAAA
>CAUJGC010000510.1 GCA_963169075.1 Myxococcota bacterium | reverse complement strand
GCGGCTGGGGGCGAGCCGCCCCCAGACCCCCCTCTACTCTCCCTCCTCGTAGCGGAAGGTGCTCGCGCCCACCGTGATCTGGTCGCCGTGGCGCAGCGGGTGGCTCGTCGGCAGCGCCTCGCCGTTGAGCAGGGTCGGGCGCTCGCTGTGGAGGTCGATCAGGAGGAAGACGCCCTGGTACGCGGTGACGCGGGCGTGGCTGCGCGACACGGCGTCGTCCGGGACGCAGAGGTCCGCCGAAGGCGTGCGCCCGATGAGCTGATCCACCCCCAGCGCGACCCGCTGCCCCCGCAGCGGCCCCACAACCCCCACCAGCGCCGCCTTCGGGAACGCGCCCGCCATCGCCTCCACCGTGCGCGCCACCTCGCCGCTGGAGGTGACCGCCGTCGTGAGGCTGGCGCGTCTGAAGCTCTGATATCGTTCGGGATCTGGCCGCTGCTCATACGCCAGGGCCTCGTCCAGCAGGAGATCCAGCGCCTCGCGCAGCGCCGAAGGCCCCTCCAGCTCCAGCCCCGGCGCGCGCTGGATCGCCTGGATGAGCTGGCGCAAGATGACCGCCGCGCCCTCAAAGTGGCCGCGATCTGCCACCGAGCGCGCCTGAGCCCGAACCTCATCGGCCCGGGCGAGGAGGACGCAGGCGGCGGCCTCGGGCTCGGGGGCGCCGTCGCGCGGGGCGGCGTCCAGGCCGAGCGCGCTGCTCCACCGCGCCTCGCCTTCGGCGCCGCTCCACCGGGCGGTGAGCTGCGCGCGCAGCAGCTCGAAGCGCCCGCCCTCCCGGGGCGCCCGGACGTGGAGGCGCAGGACGGTGAGCTGCGGCTGCCCGTCGAGGAGATCCGGCAGCTCGACGCGGAGGCCCTCGGCGGTGAAGCGGAGGGGGCGCCCGCCCAGGGCGCGCTCGATCTCGACGCCCGGCGCAGGCTGGATGAGGAGGGCGGGCGCCTCGGCGGCGACGTCCTGCTGCTGCCCCAGCGCGCGGGCCAGCGCGTAGTCGCAGAGGCGCGGGTCCGCGATGTAGTGGTAGGCGCCGCCGCCTGCGGCGGCGAGCGCGCTCAAGAGATCCTCGTGGTGGTGCGGCCCGAAGCCCAGCGCCGCCAGGCTGAGGTCGGGGCGCTGGCTCGCGACCAGCGCCGCCAGCGCGTGGGTGTCCGTGAGGCCCGCGTTGGGGGCGCCGTCGGAGAGGAGGAGGATGACGTGGCGCTCGTGGAGGGCGCGGGGCGGGAAGAGGGCGGCGGCGCGGCGGAGGCCCGCCTCCAGGTGGGTGCCGCCCTGGGGCTGGAGCCGGGCGGTGCGGTGGCGGAGGAGGCGGCGATGCTCCGCGGTCGCCGCCGCCAGGGGGACCAGCTCCACGGCCCGGTGGGCGAAGGCGACGACGCCGACGTGGTCCTCCGGGCGCAGCAGCTCCGCGAGGCGGTGGACCGCGCGCACCACATGCTCCATCGGGGGGCCGGCCATCGAGGCGGAGGCGTCCAGCGCGAAGACGACCCGCAGCGGCGGGCGCCCCTGGAGCGACGGCGGCCTGTGGGCGGTCACCTCCAGGGCGACGTGGAGGGTGTGGAGCTGGTCGGCGGCCAGCGCGGTGCGCTCGGGGAGGAGGCGGACGTGGAGGGGCGCGGGTGGGCTCATGGGGTGGCCTGGGCGTGGTGGTGGGCTTGGGGGGAGGCGGGGCCTCACGAGGATCAGACGGCGCGTGGCGCCGGGCTGTGCAGCGCCAGGGTGGACCCGGGGGCGCTTTCGGGTTATGCGTGGTGGGGGACGGCGCGGAGGAGGTGTGAGGATGCGAGCAGCGACGCAGGTTCCGCTCTGGATTGATGGCGCGGCGGTGAGCGGCGAGGGGCGGCGGACCTTCTCGGCGGTAGATCCGGCGACGGGCGCGGTGGTCGGTGAGGTGTGGGAGGCGCGTGAGGCGGACGTGGACGCGGCGGTGGCTGCGGCGCGCGGCGCGCTCCGGGGGGCCTGGGGTCGGCTGCCGACCGCGGAGCGTCTGGATCGGCTGCGCGCGGTCGCCGCCGGGATCGAGGCGCGCTTTGAGGAGTTTCTGGTCGCGGAGATCGCGGACACGGGCAAGCCGCGCGGGCTGGCCTCGCGGGTGGACGTGCCGCGCGGGGCGGCGAACTTCCGGGTCTTCGCGGACGTCTTCCGGAGCCTGGGAACGGACGCCTTCCATACGGACACGCCGGACGGGCGCGGGGCGCTCAACTACGCGGTGCGCAAGCCGGTGGGGGTGGTGGGGGTGATCTGCCCCTGGAACCTGCCGCTGCTGCTGATGACGTGGAAGGTGGCGCCGGCGCTGGCGGCGGGCAACACGGTGGTGGTGAAGCCCTCGGAGGAGACGCCCCGGACGGCGACCCTCCTGGGGGAGGTGATGCGGGACGCGGGCATCCCGGCGGGGGTCTACAACGTCGTCCACGGCTTCGGGCCGGGCTCGACGGGGGAGTGGCTGACCCGTCACCCGGCGGTGGACGCGATCACCTTCACCGGGGAGAGCGCCACCGGGCGCGCGATCATGGCGGCGGCCAGCGGCAGCCTCAAGCGCCTCTCCTTTGAGCTGGGGGGCAAGAACGCCGGGATCGTCTTCGCGAGCTGCGATCTGGAGGAGGCGGTGGCGGGGACGCTGCGCTCGGCCTTCTCCAACTGCGGCCAGGTCTGCCTGACCACCGAGCGCCTCTATGTGGAGCGCGCGATCTTTGAGCCCTTCGTGGAGCGCCTGGCGGCGGCGACGGGGGCGCTGCGCCGCGGCGATCCCTGGGCGGAGGGGACGACGCTGGGGCCGCTGATCTCGGCGGCGCATCGGGAGAAGGTGGAGGGGTATCTTGCGCTGGCGCGCCAGGAGGGGGCGACGGAGGTGGTGGGCGGCGCGCGCCCCGAGGCGCCCGGCGCGCTGTCCGGCGGCTTCTGGGCTGCGCCGACGATCTGGACCGGCCTCGCGGACGACGCGCGCTGCGTGCAGGAGGAGGTCTTCGGGCCGGTCTGCCACATCGCGCCCTTCGACGCGGAGGAGGAGGCCATCGCCCGGGCCAACGCCAGCCCCTACGGGCTCTGCGGCGTGGTCTGGACGGGGGAGCTGCGGCAGGCGCACCGGGTGGCCTCGGCGCTGGAGGCGGGGGTGGTGTGGGTGAACGACTGGTATCTGCGGGACCTGCGGACGCCCTTCGGCGGGGTGGGGCAGAGCGGGCTCGGTCGGGAGGGTGGGGCATATTCGTTTGAATTCTATAGCGAATTAAGCAATATATGCATCAAGATGTAGGTGATTCAAGGAGGGTGCGTTGAGCGAGCCACGACGAGAGGCCTGGGTCCTGGACGGGCGGGCGCCTGCGCTGGCAGGCTACCCCCACGCGCATCGGGCGGGTGAGCTGATCTTTGTCTCGGGGGTGTCCTCGCGTCGCCCGGACGGCAGCCATGAGGGGGTGACGATCCACCCGGACGGGCGGGTGGAGCTGGACATCGCGGCGCAGACGGCGGCGGTGCTCCGCAACATCGACGCGATCCTCCAGGCGACGGGGCATGGGCTGGCGGACGTGGTGGACATGACGGTGTTCCTGGTGGACATGCGCGACTACGCGGAGATGAACCGGGTCTACAACACCTTCTTCCAGGCGTCGAGCGGCCCGGCGCGGACGACGGTGGCGGTGCATCAGCTGCCCCACCCGAACCTGCTGGTGGAGATGAAGGCGGTGGCCTGGGCGCCGCGTCGTATGGGAGAAGAGGCGTGATGGAGCCGACGATGGAGCCGGAGGGGCTGGAGAGCCTGGCGTGGATGCTCTGGTCTGCGGAGGTGACGGGTGAGGCGTGCGCGCCGCCGCGTGAGGTGGCGGAGTCGTTGAGCATCGGGGACGCCTACGCGATCCAGCGGATCAACGTGGCGCGTCGGTTGGCCAGCGAGGCGCGTCCGCGCCTGGTGGGCCACAAGATCGGGGTGACCAGCGAGGCGGTGCAGCGCTGGCTCAAGGTGGGCGAGCCGGACTTTGGTGCGCTCTTGAGCACGATGGAGGTGCCCTCGGGGGGGGAGACGCCGATGCGCGGGCTGCTCCAGCCGCGGGTGGAGGGGGAGATCGCGTTCGTGCTGGAGCGGGAGCTGCCGACCGAGGGGGTGGGTGTGGCGGACGTGCTGCGGGCGACGGCGTTCGTGCTGCCGGCGATTGAGATCATCGACTCGCGGGTGCGGGGGTGGGACATCACCATCGTGGACACCATCGCGGACAACGCCTCCAGCGCGCGCTTCGTGCTGGGGACGCAGCCGGTGATGCTGCGCGAGATCGATCCCAGCTTGATCGGGATGGCGCTGCGCAAAAACGGCGAGGTGGTGTCTTCGGGGGCGGGTGCGGCGAGCCTGGGGAACCCGCTGCGGGCGGTGGCGTGGCTGGCGAACCGGCTGGGGGCGCTTGGGGAGCGGCTGGAGGCGGGGCAGGTGATCCTCTCGGGCGCGCTGGGGCCGGTGTGCCCGGTGGCGGCAGGCGAGGTGGTGGAGGTGCAGCTTGGGGCGCGTTGGCGGGCCTCGGCGCGCTTTGTGGAGTAGGGTATGGCTGAGGCAGGTCGGGTGAAGGTGGCGATCCTGGGCTCGGGGAACATCGGGACGGATCTCCTGATGAAGCTCCTGCGTAGCGAGGCGCTGGAGGTCGCGGTGGTGGCGGGGATCGACCCGTCCTCGGACGGGCTGGCCCGGGCGCGGGGGCTTGGGGTGGCGACCACGGCGGAGGGGCTGGCGGGGCTGATCGCGTCGCCGGTCTGGCCGGAGGTGCGGGTGGTCTTCGACGCGACCAGCGCGCGGGCGCACCTGGCCCACGCGGCGGCGCTGGCGGCGTGGCCTCACGTCCGGGTGGTGGATCTGACCCCGGCGGCGGTGGGGCCCTACGCGGTGCCGGTGGCGAACCTGGGGGGGCTGGAGGGGGCGAAGAACGTGAACCTGGTGACCTGCGGCGGGCAGGCGACGATCCCCATCGTGTGGGCGGTGAGCCAGGTGGCGGAGGTCTACTGGGCCGAGATCGTCGCCAGCATCTCCAGCCGCTCGGCGGGCCCCGGGACGCGGGCCAACATCGACGAGTTCACCCAGACGACGGCGCGGGGGCTGGAGGTGGTGGGCGGGGCGCGGCGCGGGAAGGCGATCATCGTCCTGAACCCGGCGGAGCCGCCGCTGGTCATGCGGGACACGGTCTACACGCTGAGCGCGCTGGCGGACGCCGCCGCGGTGGAGGCGTCGATCCGCCGCGTGGTGGCGGAGGTCGCGAGCTACGTGCCCGGCTACCGCCTGGCCCAGCCGCCGGTCTTTGAGGTCTTCGACGAGGCGCCGCTGACGATCCCCGGCTACGGCGCCTTCCGGGGCCTGAAGACGAGCGTCTTCCTGGAGGTGGAGGGCGCGGGAGACTACCTGCCCCGCTACGCGGGCAACCTGGACATCATGACCTCCGCGGCGGTCCGCGTAGGCGAGGAGGTGGCGCGGTGGTGCTGATCAACGACGTGACGCTGCGGGACGGGATGCACGCGCTGGGGCACCAGTACACCGTCGAGCAGATGGTCGCCATCGCCCGCAAGCTCGACGAGGCGCAGATCGACCTCATCGAGGTGAGCCACGGCGACGGCCTCAACGGCAACTCCTTCAACTACGGCTTCTCCCGCCACACGGAGCTGGAGTACCTCCAGGCGGTGCGGGCGGAGCTGCGCCACGCGCGCCTCGCGGCGCTCCTCCTGCCCGGCATCGGCACCATCGAGGAGCTGCGCTGGGCGCGGGAGGCGGGGGTGGAGACGATCCGGATCGCCACCCACTGCACCGAGGCCGACATCAGCCGCCAGCACATCGAGGCGGCGCGGGGGATGGGGATGGACGTGGTGGGCTTCTTGATGATGGCCCACATGATCCCCACCCGCGAGCTGGTCGCCCAGGCCCGCCTCATGGAGTCCTACGGCGCGCACTGCGTCTACGTCACGGACTCCGCCGGGGCGCTCCTGATGGACGAGGCCCGCGAGCGCGTGTCGGCGCTCCGCGAGGCGCTGAGCTGCGAGGTGGGCTTTCACAACCACAACAACCTCGGCCTGGGGGTCGCGAACACGGTGATCGCGGTGGAGGCGGGGGCGCACCGCGTGGACGCCTCGCTGGCGGGGATGGGGGCGGGGGCGGGCAACTGCGCGCTGGAGGTGCTGGTGGCGGTGCTGCACCGGATGGGGGCGCCGATCCGCGCGGCGCTCTACCCGCTCCTGGACGCGGCGGATCACCTGGTGCGCCCGATCCAGCGGCGCCCGGTGCAGGTGGACGGCAACGCCTTGATGCTGGGGTATGCGGGGGTCTACTCCTCGTTCCTGCTGCACACGGAGCGGGCGGCGGCGGCGCATGGGGTTGATCCCCGTGATATTCTTGTGGAGCTGGGCCGTCGCCGGATGGTGGGCGGCCAGGAGGACATGATCGTGGACGTGGCGCTGACCTTGAAGGCGTCTTTGGAGGGTTGAGCGATGGGGTTGAATCACGAAGAGATCAGGGCGTTGGCCCAGCAGCTCGATGACGCGGCGCGTCATGCCCGCCCCATCCCCATGCTCTCCCTCTCCAGCCCGCTCTCCCTCAAAGACGCCTACCTCATCCAGCGCGCCGCCATCCTCCTGCGCGCCCAGCGCGACGAGCGCCTCGTCGGCATGAAGATGGGCCTCACCAGCCGCGCCAAGATGCAGCAGGTCGGCGTCCACAGCCCCATCTACGGACACCTCACCCACGCCATGCGCCTCATGGACGGCGGCACCCTCCAGCGCGCCGACCACTGCCACCCCCGCGTCGAGCCCGAGCTGGCCTTCCTCCTCAAGCGCGACCTCCGCGGGCCCGTCTCACCCGCCGAGGCCCTCCTCGCCGTTGAAGGCGTCTGCGCCGCCCTGGAGGTGATCGACAGCCGCTATCAGGACTTCAAGTTCACCCTCCCCGACGTCGTCGCGGACAACGCCTCCTCCTCGCGCTTCGTCCTCGGCAGCGTCGTCCAGAGCCCCGCCGCCTTCGACATCAGCAACCTCGGCATGATCATGGAGCGCAACGGCGTCACCGCCGAGATCGGCTCCTCCGCGGCCATCTTCGATCACCCCGCCCGCTCCCTCGCGGCCCTCGCCAACCTCCTCTCCGAGGTCGGAGAGTCCCTCAAGGCCGGCCAGATCGTCCTCGCAGGTGGCGCCACCGCCGCCATCCACCTCCACCCGGGCGATCACGTCCGCCTCCTCGTGGATGGCCTCGGCTCGGCCGAGCTGCGCGTGGCGTGACCCCCCCGGGGGCGTAACGTCCGGCCTGCTCGGCCGGACGAACGCCCCCGGCAACCCCCGTGACGGGGGGGCACCGACATGATCCTCGCTCGCCTGGGGCTCGCTCGCCTCGCTGCGCTCGCTCGCCAGCTGCTCGCTGCGCTCGCTCGCCACCCAGCGACCCGTCGGTGTCCCCCCGTCACGGGGGGGACCGGCCCCGTTCCTCCTGAGAGCGAAGCGAACAGGAGGTTACGGCGCCGGGGGGGTCACCCGTGGTTCCGGTCGTAGTGGCGGATGATGTTCTTGGCCTTGACGGCGGCGTTGCATCGCGGGCAGAGCAGCCATTGATCCGGGTGGTGCTCGCGCGCCTTCTTCTTGAGGCCGTTGCGCGTCAAGGCGTTCACCCGCGCCGGCTCGTCCAGGTTGACCCGGGCGGCGGGCGGGCGCGGCGGCGGGCGCCGCAGCTCCAGCCCGCGCGCCGCCGAGGGCCAGGTCCCCGGCTCCAGACGCGGCAGCGCCGGGAGCCCAAGCGCCGCCGTGTGGAAGCTCAAGATGCCCCGCAGCACCTCCCAGGCCTTCGGCGCCAGCACCGGGGCCTCGACGTGGAGGAGCGGCAGGTCCGGCGGGAGGGCCGACCAGGGCTGCGCGACCATCCAGCGCAGCCGCCCGGCCTCCTGGGCGATCTCCACCCCGAGCCACCCGGCCTCTTCATCCAGCGGCCACGCGGAGAGGTGGAGCGCGAAGCTGCGCTCCACGCCGATCGACACCCGCTCGCCGCCTGGGCCCTCCCAGATCAGCAGCGCGGCAGGCTCCGGAGCCCAGCTCAGGACGCCTCCGCCGCGCCACCCCAGGAGCGCGTGCCACCAGGGGCGCTCCCCCGGCGGCAGGTCCAGCACGAGGCGCAGCGGGCGTGAACCTGGGGTGTGGGTCATATGTTCCGTCTTTTATTTCAGGTGCTTGGCGAAGAACTCCGTGGTCATCTTCCACGCCTTCATCGCCGCCGGCGCGTCGTAGTGCTGCCCCGAAGGGTTGGCGAAGGCGTGGTCCGCCCCCGGGAAGATCTCCAGGGTCACGTCCTTCTGGAGCCCGTCCGCCGCGGCCTTGAAGGCCTTGGCGCTCTCCACCGGGATGCCCTTGTCGGCCTCCCCGAAGATCCCGAGCACCGGCGCCTCCAGGCCCCCAAGCTCGTTCGGGTCGGCGGTGACCTGGCCGTAGTAGACCACCGCGGCCTGGATGCCCGGCCCCAGGACCAGCGCCGTCCGCAGCGACCAGCCCCCGCCGAAGCACCACCCGATCACCCCCACCTTCGGCGCGCCCTCCTTCTCCTGGAGGAAGGCGTGCGCCTGGGTGACGTTGTCGATGTTGGCCCCCAGGTTCTCCATGCTCTTCTGCATGGCCGCCTTGGCCTCCTCCGGGGTCGCCGCCGAGGCGCCGCCGTAGAGATCAATCGCCAGCGCCTGGTAGCCCTCCGCCGCCAGGTGCCGCGCCATGCGCTTGATGTTGTCGTTGAGCCCCCACCACTCGTGGACCAGGATCACCGCCGGCAGCGGCCCGTTGGCGTTGGGCTGCGCCGGGCGGGCCAGGTAGCCCTGCACCGGCTTCCCGTCCACTGTGGCGTAGGTGATCATCTCGCCCTTCACCTCGCCTCTCGGCTCGGCGCCCAGGTCCGTGCCCGCTGCGGCGTTCGCGGGCGTCTCGCCCGCGTGCTCCCGCCCCATGGCGTCGGCGTAGTCGTCCTGGGTTTCGGCGCCCGTGCAGGCGCCCAGGAGTCCAGCGAGCAGAAGAGGTACAACCAGACGACGGATCATGAACGCGCTCCCTCTCAATACAATAGACAGGTCAACTCAGGTGGCCGCCCAGCGCGGCGCTCCTGGCCAGGATGCCAGAAGGTAGGCGGTGGGTGCAACCTCCGACCCCCCCGGGGCCGTAACGTCCAGCCCTGCGGGACTGGACGAACGCCCCCGGCCCCCCCCGTGACGGGGGGGCACCGACGGGTCGCTGGGGGAGGGGTAGGCACGGGGCGCCTGAGGCGCCCCAGGGCACCCCCTTCAGGGGTGGTTCGGGCGCCTGAGGCGCCCCAGGGTACCCTGGGGAGGGGTGATTCAGGCGCCTGAGGCGCCCCAGGGCACCCCCTCCAGGGGTGCTCTGGGCGCCTGAGGCGCCCCAGGGCACCCCTGGAGAGGGTGGTTCAGGCGCCTGAGGCGCCCGAACCACCCCTGAAGAGGGTGTGATCGGCGCCTCAGGCGCCTCAGGGCACCCCGGGGAGGGGGGATTCAGGCGCCTCAGGCGCCCCAGGGCACCCTCTCCAGGGGGGGAGCAGGCGCCTCAGGCGCTCCAGGGCACCCTCGGGAGGGGTAGTTCAGGCGCCTCAGGCGCCCGAACCACCCCTGAAGGGGGTGTGATCGGCGCCTCAGGCGCCCAGAGCATCCCCTCCAGGGGTGATTCAGGCGCCTGAGGCGCCCCGTGCGTACCCCTCCCCCAGCGACCCGTCGGTGTCCCCCCGTCACGGGGGGGACCGG
>CAUJGC010000509.1 GCA_963169075.1 Myxococcota bacterium | reverse complement strand
CGGCCGGGGGCGCGCCGCCCCCGGACCCCCTTTATTGCGGCGCCACGATGAAGACCGGCTGGGCGCCGCCCAGGCGCTGCGCCTCGGCGCAGGCGGCCTGGAAGCCGCTCTGGCACGCCTGCTGGTAGTGCGTCGCCGCCCGCTTGGGGTCGGCAGGGACGCCGCGACCGTCCAGGTAGAGCTTCCCCATCGCCGCGCACGCCGCGCCGTAGCCGCCCTTGCACGCCCGCGTGTAGAGCATCGCGCTCTGCTGGTCGTTCTGCATGACGCCTCGGCCCGCCTCGACGAGCTGCCCGAGCTGGAAGCAGGCCTCCAGCTTGTTGGCGTTGCAGGCGTCGCGGTGCACCGCCGCGAGGCGCCCGCACGCCGGGGCGAACTCGTTGACGCAGGCGTGCTCCCACAGCTCCGCCGCGCGGGTCGGGTTGGGGGTGATGCCATCGCCGCCGCGGCTGATCGTCTCCGCCTGCTCAAAGCAGGCCGAGAGGCTGCCGTTGGTGCAGGCGTTCTGGTAGAGCACAAGCGCCCGGTTGGGGTTGCGCGTCACGCCGTGGAGCCCGCGCGCATACATGTGCGCCAGCTCCACGCAGGTGTCGCGCTCCCCGCCCTCGCAGCGGCGCTCATAGAACCCCACCATCCGATCGCACGCCTCCTGCGCCCCCGCGCCGCAGGCGTCGGTGAGGAACATCAGCGCGCGCTCCTCGCTCCGCACCGCCTCCGGCCCTGCCAGGTGCAGGTCGGCCACCTCCAGGCACGCCGCGACCTCGCCGCGCTTGCACGCCGTCCCCAGGAGGCGCTGGAGGCCCTCACACGAGGGGCCATGCGCGCGATCACACGCCCGCATATACCACGCCGTCGCCAGCTGCCGGTCCTGCGCGACCCCGGTCCCGGCCTCGTGGAGCTGCCCCAGGTGGAAGCAGGCCTCCACGATGTCGCCGTCGCAGCTCTCCTTGAGGCGCACGCACCCGGCGTTGCTGCCCTCGGCGCAGGTGCGCCGCGAGATGTCCGCTGCCTTCACGCGATCCTGCGCCGCCGCGACCCCGTCATTCAACATCCCCGCCAGGTCGTCGCAGGCCATCCGGCTCCGCCCCTGCTGGCAGGTGTTGTTGAAGAGCGCATAGGCCTTGCGGCACCCCTCGTCGTCGGGCTTCTCGCACGCCCGGAGGTAGTAGTCGCGCGCGCGGTCGTAGTTGGCCGCGACGCCCTCACCCTGCTCATACATCGTCCCGATGGCCGGGCAGGTCCAGGTGACCCCGCCGACGCAGGCCTCCTCGATGTAGCGGGCTGCCATCTTGGGGTCCTGGGGAACCTCCAGCCCTTTGGCGTAGAGATCGCCCAGGTAATAGCACTTCAGGGGCTCACCGGCTTCACACTCGGAGCGGTACTGAGAGGCCTTGGAGCACCCTCCCGCCGCGAGCGCCACCAGCCCCAGCCCGATCCACACCGCGCGCGCTGACCTCATCGCTCTGCCCTCTCACTCACCCTTCTGGGTCTCCAGCTCGGCCTTCAGCTTCTCGTTCTCGTTCGAGAGGTTGCGCACGTTGCGCTCCAGCCGATCGATCTGGCGCTTGAGGCTCTTCAGATCGTCCTCCGTCGCCACGTTCAGGCGCTGCGCCACCATCTTCTTGGCGCTGTCCAGATCCTGGCGGACCTTGAAGCCCGTCTGCATCGCCTTCATCGCGAAGCTCTGGAAGTCCTCCGACGACATGACCTTCTTCGCTGCGTCCGTGTCCATCGCCTTCATACCCAGCGCGAGCGCCTTGTTCTTCAGATCTTTCAACATGGAATATATGTCCTTTTGGTATGGAATAATCGATCTCGGGATGACCCCACGCCAGGGGGGGACCGCACGGCGCTCGCCGCGTCATCTCCCTGCCACATAACGCATCTGACGAGGAGGCGCAACTGGCGCACCGCCGCCCGAGTCACCGCGCCGCCGGGATCGGTCGAGCCTGCTTGATCTGGAGGGTGCGGCCGGGCTTGAGGAGCTTGAACTCCACGTCCATGCCGAAGGTGCGGTCCTCGCGCGCCGGATCGTAGATGGCGCGGAAGTGCTGGTGGATGCGCTGGAGCGCGCTGTAGAGGTCCAGCGTCTCCTCCCAGGAGAGGACCGGGGCGTTGTCTTCGGTCAGGTTGGAGTAGGAGAGGTACTCCACCTCCGGCTCCTCATACCAGGTGTAGAGGATGAACTGATCGGGGACCTCGCCTGGGCCGGGGTTGGTGACGCTGGCCTCGCCTTCCTGGGCGTTGACGAAGAAGCCGGGGCGGCGCGGGTTGAAGAGGTTGACTGTGAGGGCGACCCCGTTGGCGGCCTCGTCGGGCTGGGCGGGGTGGACCAGGACGGCCATGGCGACGGCGGTGTGGTCGATGCGGTAGAAGTCCCGCTCGGCGGTGGCCTCCTCCGTCCAGAGGGAGGCCCAGACGTAGCGCACGGCGTCCTCCAGCGGCCTGCCGCCGCTGATCTGGCCGCTCTCGCTGCGGTAGAGGCCCGCGCCGTTGAAGCCCTCCAGATCCTCGGAGTTGGTGGAGGAGCGGAAGCGGATCTTCGTGGTCTCGCCCCATCGCGCCCGCGCGCGGGCGTAGAGGAGCGCGGTGAGGTCCGGGTCCATCGGGGCGTGCTCGATGGCGTCGCGGAGCGCCTGCAGCTCGGCGCGGCGCCACGCGGGATCGGCGGCGAAGCGCGGGTCGGCCAGCAGCGCGTCGCGGCGGGCCTGGAGGCCGTTGCGCTCCATGTGGGCCCAGTAGTGCGAGAAGGGGATCGCGAAGGCCTGATCCGGCAGCGGGACCGGCGGCGTGATGTGGGTCATCTCCGCCAAGTTGGCCGCCTTGGCTCCGATGACGTTGATGGCCGTGCGGTCCAGCGTGCTGAGGTCCGGCAGCCCCCCCACGCTCAGATCCAGCGGCGGCACGAAGGTGGAGGCCGGGCGGAGCTGCTCCCAGTAGGGCTCGGCCTCCTCCAGCGAGGCGGCGCGCAGGCTCCAGGACTGCGGGGTCACCTCCAGGCGGACCAGCTGCCCCTCCAGCGCTCGGACGTCCGGGTGCTCGAAGACGCCGCGCAGCGCCATGTTGGGCGTGCCGCGGTTCTTGCTCAGGATGTTGACGTGGCTCAGGGGGGTCTGGAACGCCTCGGTGATGACGCCGCCTACGGGGCGGAGGTCGTTGGGCGCCTCGCGGAGCACGACGATCTCGTTGGGGCGCACGCCGTCCGGCGCGCCCTCCAGCAAGCGGAGGTAGCCGTAGCCGATCCCGGCGTTGAGGGGCTGGTAGGTGATGTTCGCGTAGAGGTCCTCGGTGCGGACGATGGGGATGACCCCCTCCAGCTCGGCCTCAGCGGCCAGCTCATGATCGCGGGAGATGGGGCGGTAGACCAGCTCGTCCCCGAAGTAGAGGCGCTGCTGGAGGTGCTCGAAGGCGAAGCGCACCTGCGCGGGCTGGATGCTGTCGCCGGTGGCGAACTCCAGCGCGACCACGTCCGCGTCCTCATAGTTGGTGATCGTCCCCAGGAGGAAGCGGCGATCCGCGCGTTGATATTGATAATAGTTGAACTCGCTGTGGGTCCCCACCGGATCAAAGCCCGGCTTGTTCAGGTGCTCCGCGCAGAAGTTGTAATGCAGGTCGTAGCGCAGCCCGTCGATGAAGTAGGTGGCGTTGTCGTCTTGCAAGTCGATGACGAATTTGACCGAGGAGGTCCTGGCGAAGAGGCTCGTGTCCGGGTTGATGGCGACCTGCGCGAAGGCGCGCGGGCAGACGATGCGCTCCAGCCACCTGGGGCGCTGGGCGCCCTTGGGGGGGCAGCGCGGATCGTCGTTGGTGCCGGTGACGTCGTCGGGGGGGACGCCCGGGGGGGGGACAGGCGCGGGGTCGTCGCAGGCCAGGAGGACCAGGGTGCTCATCCAGGCGGCGGCCAGCGCGCGCCAGCGGCAGAAGGCGGGGCTCATCATCGCAGCGCTCCTCAGGGCGTCGCTCCGAGGAGGGAGCGAGGCGACTTGAGCGGCTGCACGTCCCGCGCCAGCCCGCGCCGCAAGAGCACCTCTGCCACCCGCGCCCCGCCCAGCGCGGTCGCCAGCGTGCTCTGCCCAGGGAAGGCCGAGTCACCGGCGAGGAAAAGTTGAGGGAGGGGCTCAAGAGGTTGAAGCCTGGTGTAGTGGTGCAGGCCGCGGGTGCGGGGGATGCCGCCGACGTAGCCGCCGCTCCGCCGCGTGAAGCGCGCGAAGGTCCGGGGCGAGCCGGTGATGCTGTAGACGGGCGCGTGGAACCACTCGGGGGCCAGGCGCTGCATGGTGGTCAGCATGGCCTCCTGGACCTGCTGCACGCGGGCGGCCTGCTCCGCCGGCGCCGCCGCCTGGAGCGGGGCGTTCAGGATGTGGGTGGAGGCGGTGACGGTGCGGAGGCCCTGCGGCGCGCGCCCCGGCTCGTCGGCGCCGCTGATCGAGCAGAAGACGTGGTTGCCCTCGACGAAGGGCGCCGCCGGGTCGAGGACCAGCTCCAGGTGGTGCGGCGCCGGGTCGGCCCCAGGCGGGGCCGGGACGACGAGGTAGCGCATCACGGCGCCCCAGCCCTGCTCGACCTCGCGCTGGAGCTTGTCCAGGGCCGGGATCGCGCCGTGATCTGCCTGGAGGAGCCGCTGGGCATCTCCGGGCAGGAGGTTGGCGACGACAGCCTGGGCCCGAAGCTCCCCGCGCCTCGCCTCCACGCACCACCCGTCGCCGTCGCGGCGCAGCGCGCGCACCTGGTTCGCCAGGAGCACCCGCCCGCCCAGGCGCTCGATGGCGCCGCAGAGGGCGCTCGCCAGCTCACCGATCCCGCCCCGGACGTGCCCGGTGCCCCGGAAGCAGTAGTCCATGGCCGCCAGCGCAAACGGCGCCTCCGCGCGCTCCAGATCGACCTGCACGGTGATCTGGCAGACCGCGTTGAGGTAGAGGCGCAGCGGCTCGAAGCCCTCCACGCCGAAGCGGCGCAGCACCGCCTCCAGGCTCCGCCCCACCGCCCGGAGCAGCGGCAGGTAGCGCGGCGAGCGCGCCGCGTGCCGCAGCAGCGCAGCCCCGTCCAGCGGCGGCAGCAGGTTGGGATCGTCAAAGAGCCCCCAGAGCGCGTCCGCGACCTGCGTCTGGTACGCGAAGAAGCGCCGCAGCCCCTCCGCCGGCGCGCCAGGCATCGCCGCCAGCCGCGCGACCAGCGCGTCCCGGCGCGGCGGCACCTCCAGGCTGAAGCCCGGCGCGCGGAGCGTGATCAGCGGATCGAGCCACTCCACCTCGACCGGGAGCTCGTGGCGCGCGATCCAGCCCGCGAAGAGCTGACCTGGCCCGAAGCCCGAGAAGAGGGTCGCGCCCGCCTCAAAGCGGTAGCCCGACCGCTTGAAGGTGCTGGCGCAGCCGCCTGGGTAGGCCAGCGCCTCGCACACGGTGACCCGGGCGCCGCCTTCGGCCAGGCGCAGCGCGGCGCCCAACCCGCCGAAGCCCGCGCCGATGACGACCACATCGCAACGATCCTGCATCGCGCCTCCTGGGGTGAAGGGGAGCGGCCCTGGGGCCACCGCGAGCGATGCGCCCCGACGCCCGGAGGTGCGCCCTGGACAGCGCGCCAGGCCGGACCTAAGCTCAAGCGTCGCAGCCCGCGGGCTGCTCGCTGCGGAGAGGGCATGGAGACGATCACGTTGGAGCCAGCGCGCTCACGGGACGCGCGCAGGATCGCGGAGCTGTCGCGCGATCTCGTAGAGCAGGGCCTCGGCTGGAGCTGGCGCCCCGAGCGGGTGGCCGAGCACCTCGCCCGACGCGACACCCTCGGGGTCGTGGCCCGCAGCGCCGCCCGCGTCATCTGCGGCTTCGGCCTCATGCGCTACACCGACGACGAGGCCCACCTCCTCCTCCTGGCGGTGGCGCCCGAGGCCCGCCGCCTCGGGCTCGGTCGGCGCCTCCTGGCCTGGCTGGAGGTCTGCGCCCGGGAAGCCGACCTCGACCGCATCGTCCTGGAGGTCCGCGCCGAGAACCAGGGCGCCCGCGCCTTCTACCTGGCCGAAGGCTTCGAGGCGCGGCGCCTCCTCCGAGGCTACTACGCCCGCCCCCACCGCCGCGAGGACGCCGTGCGCATGGTCAAGCGCCTCCGCCGGAGCCCGGCGTGAACCCGCTGGAGCAGCTCCGCATCTACCGCGGCGATCTGGAGACAGGCGCCGACCTCGACGCCGCTGAGATCATCCGCTGGGCGCACAGCGCCCGCCCCTTCTGCCCCCGCTGCCAGGCCGAGCCCCTCTTTGAGCTTCAAGGGACGGGCCTCTCGGGCCGGACCCGCTCCCGCGCCCTCGTCGAGACGATGCAGGCCCGCGGCGTCGTCCGCAGCCCGCGCCCCGTCCACTGCGACGCGTGCCCGACCGCCGACCCGATCCTTCAGCTGGAGGTCCTCCGCCTCCTGGCGGCGCTGCCCCTGGGAGAAGCCTGGTGCGTCCGCTACGCCCGCGCCATGCCCCTCGGCCCCGCCCAGCGCCTCGACCCCGAGGTCGAGGCGTGGCTCCTGGCCTCCGCCCCCTGCTGGACCTGGGGCGTGCCGGCCTGGACCCTCGCGCTCCGCGCCGGAGGGGCCGCCGTTCAGCCTCGCCTCGACACCCTGGAGGTCCGCCTGCCAGACCGGCGCACCGTCATCGCCTGGTCCCCCGGCCGCGCCGCTGACCTCGAGCGCTCCGGACGCCTCTCCGACACCCTCATCGACGCGCTCTGTGACATCAATCACGCGGTCCACGGCCTCCTCGCCGTGGACCTCGCCTCCAACACCCACCAGCTCCAGGCCTCCCGCCTGGGCTACGCGGCGCTCGGGAGCCGAGCCCTGTAGAAAGGGGGTCCGGGGGGGGAGATCAGCCCCGCCCCCCGAATAAACAAAGAAAGGAACGAACGACCACGCC
>CAUJGC010000508.1 GCA_963169075.1 Myxococcota bacterium | reverse complement strand
GGGGGACCCCCCCCCCCCCCGACCCCCCCCCGCCCCCCGGCCCCCCCCCCCCCCCCCCCCCCCCCCCCCCCCCCCCCCCCCCCCCCCCCCCCCCCCGCCACCCTTGGGTGCCCCCCCGTCACGGGGGGGGCCGGGGCCGTTCGTCTGGCCGAGCAGGCCAGACGTTACGGCCCCGGGGGGGTTGCCGGGGCCGTTCGTCCAGTCCCGCAGGGCCAGACGTTACGGCCCCGGGGGGGTTGCCCCCCTACGCCGCCCCAAGCTCCACCCGCAGGATGTTCTCGCCCACCATGATGCAGTCGCCGTGGTTGAGCTGACGCTCCCCGCGCAGGCGCAGGTAGGTCCCGTTGGCGCTCTCCAGATCGGTGACCACCAGCCGACCGCCCTCCCAGGTGATCTTCGCGTGGCGACGCGACACGTGGGGATCGCGCTCAAAGCTCATATCGCACCCCTCTCGCCCCAGGATCACCTCGTTGTGGGGTGAGGCGTAGACCTGACCTGCGCGCTCGCCAGGCAGGAGCTGGACGACGCGGAAGCGATAGGGGCGCGGCGGCGAGACATACATCAGCGTCCCATCCCGCATCGGGAACTCCTGCGAGAGCGAGAGCGCCTCCACACGCACCACCTGCTGCCCGATCAGCAGCAGATCCCCGCCCTTGACCTCCGTCGGGCTCCGCAGCCGGAGGTAGGTCCCGTTCAAGCTCCCGCGATCCCTCAGGAAAACCTTCTTGTCACGCACCACCAGCTCGCAGTGCTCCGGCGAGACGGTGGGATCGTCCGGGAGCAGGATCTCTCCCTGGCGGCGACCCACCACCTGGCTCTCCGCCTGGAGGTACCAGGACGCGCCCAGCACCGCCCCCTCGGGGCCGTGCACCCAGGTCAGGCGCACCTGCCCCGGGTGCATCAGCGGCGAGAAGACCTGGGTGGTCCGCTGGACGGGCTTGCCATCGAAGCGCGCGCCGCACTGGCCGCAGTGCGTGTGACCTTCGGGGACGTGGGTGCCGCAGGAGGTGCAGCTTCGGGGATCGGTCGGGGCCATGCTCTCCTCTCGTGCTCGGGTGAAGGGTCAGCTCAGGGCGCGCCGCGCTGGACAGCCTCGCGGACGCGGGGATCGGGATCGTCGCGGAAGGGGGCCAGCGCCTCGCGGGCGGCGGGGGTGTTGAGCCGGGCCAGCGCCCGCAGGATCTCCACCTTCACCGCCGGATCGGCGCCGGGCAGCCGCGAGGTCAGCGGCCCCACCGCCGCAGGATCACCCAGCGCCCCCAGCCCGGTCGCCGCGCTGGCCTGCACCCACGCGAAGGGGTCCTCCAACGCCTGCGTCAGCGGGCCCACCGCCGCCTTGTCTCCCAGGCGCCCCAGCGCCTCCGCCGCGTAGGCCCGCGTCCCCCAGTAGTCATCCTGCAGCGCCTGGAGCAGCGCCGACGACGCCCGCGGATCGCGCAGCCGCCCCAGCGCCAGCGCCGCCTTGCGGCGCACCTCCGGCTCCTTGTCCCCAAGCGCCTTCAGCAGCCCCTCCGCAGCACCCGGCGGCGGCGCGCTGCCGCTGGCCTTGCCCAGCACCCCCGCCGCCAACGCCCGCACCGCGCCGTCCTCCGACGCCAGCAGCTTGAGCAGCGACGGCGCGATGGCCTGGCCGATCCGGCGCAGCGCCTCGACCTCCTGAGCACGCCGAGGCCCCTCCTCGGGGAGCTGCCAGGTCAAGACGCCGAGGCTGATGTGACCGTCGTGCTGATCCAGATCGTAGAGCACCCCCAGGAGCTGACCGTTCTCGCCCCGCGTCAGCTGCGCGGTGAGCAGCTGCGTGAGCTGCGCCTCCCCGTCGATCACCACCGCGTGACCCGACACCGGGCGCGCCAGCACCTCATCCGAGAGCAGCACCTCCACCAGCAGCGCCACGTCCAGCACGCCGCGGCCTGCGTCGAAGAAGCCCGCCTCCTCCTCCCAGATCACATAGGGCGGACGACCCGCGCCCGAACCGCGCCGCAGCAGCGCCTTCCCCGCCACCTCCCGCACCTCGCCTTCGCCCGTCCAGTAGGCCCGCAGCAGCGCCTCCAGCGCGCCCGGCGTCTGGAGGTTCCCAAGCGCCCAGGCCGCCATGCGGCGCACGTCGGGGTCGGGATCGCCCTGGAGCGCCTCGATCAAGGGCGCCTGCGCCTCCGGCGCGCCCAGCGCGCCCAGCCCCCAGGCCGCCGCCACGCGCACCTCCGCGCGGCTGTCCCGATCGCGCGGCGACGCCAGCCGAGGCCCCAGCAGCTTCGCAGCCCGCGCGTCTCCACCGCGCCCCAACCCCACCGCCGCCAGCGCCCGCAGCGACCAGTCCGCCTCACCCAGCTGACGCTCCAGCGCCTTCGACGCCTCGCCGCCACCCATCCGCCCAAGCGACCACGCCGCGATCTGGCGGATGGAGCGCTCCTTGTCCTCCAGCGCCCGCACCATCGGCTGCACCGCCCGCGGATCCCCCAGCCGCCCCACCGCCAGCGCCGCCTGCACCCGCAGCGCCGGATCGCTCCCCTCCAGCACCCGCGTCAGCGGCACCGCCGCGTTCCCGTTCCCAAGATCACCCAGGATGCGGATCGCCATCCCCTGCGTCGTCGGATCGTCGTCGTTGAGCGCCACCAGGAGCGGCCCCAGCGCGCGGCGGCTGATCTCCGCCAGCTCCCGCTCCGCCTGCGCCCGCTCCGCCGACGCCCCGTAGCGCGCCGTCGCCACACGACCCCGCGTCAGCCGGTCGTAGACCTCGATCAAGAGCTGCCCGTACACCTTCCGCGGCGGCTGCGCCGAGAGGAGCGGCGTCAAGAGCTTCTCCAGCTCCGGCAGCGTCCCCAGCGAGTCGTTGATGTCGATCGCGCGACGACCCGCGCGCTGGATCTCCCCCTCGTCCCGGCCCTTGCGCACCACCACCCGGTAGAGCGCCTCGGCCTCACGCACCTGATCCATCGCCTGGTAGACCTCGGCCAGCTCGAAGTAGGTCGCGAAGTCCTGATCGTCGATGTCCAGCGCCGCACGGTACTCCGCCGCCGCACGCGGCAGATCCTGCATCTGGCGGTACACCCGCGCCAGCCGCGCGTGGGCGTTGGCGTCGTTGGGGTTCAGATCCACCGGGATCTTCGCCAGCTCCAGCGCCTGCGCGTCCTCGTAGAGCTTCAGGCTCAGCTCCGCCATCTGCGTGTAGTACTCTTTGGCGCGCAGCGGGTCCGCCTCCGCGATCTTGCGCAGCACCTCGATGTTCTTCCGGTGCTCCCCCGTCTCCGTGTAGATCCGCTGGAGCGAGAGGAGCGCCTGCGTGGACTCCCCCTGCGCCGCCAGGAGCTTCTGGAAGGTCGCCTCGGCCTGGGACCAGTCCTTGAGCGCGATCCACGCCTCGCCCAGGAAGTAGCCCGCCTCCAGGTCCGGCGGCGTCGCCTCGAACCCCTTGCGATAGAGGGCGATCTGGGCCCGCAGCGTCCCCTGCTGCTGGTGGAGCTGGATGATCCGGCTCCGCGCCTCCCGGCGCGTGAAGTCCTGCCGCGCCTTCCCAAGCACCGCCTCCCACGCCGCGATGGCCCGCGTCGTCCGGCGGCTCCGCTCGTAGACCTCCGCCAGACGCCGGAGGTAGCGCTCGTTGTCGGGATCGAGCTGGATCGCCGCCTCGTACTCCTTGACCGCCTCGTCGATCATGTTGTGGTCGGCGTAGACCTGGGCCAGCTCCGCGTGGGCCTCGTGCTTCACGGGCATCGCGGTCAGGATGCGACGCCACGTCGCCAGCGCCTGCTCCCGCTCACCCTCCACCCAGTGGAACTCACCCAGCGCGATCAGGTTCCCCGGGTCCCCCGGCGCGATCCGCACCAACCCCTGATAGACCTTCAGCGCCTTGTCCCGCGCCCCCCACTGCATGTAGAGCTCGGCCACGTTGGTCTGCACCACCGGGTCCGACCCGAAGCGCCGCGCCAGCTCGTCCACCGTCGCCAGCGCGCTCTTCTTGTCCCCGCTCCGCCAGTAGATCTCCGCCAGCTCGAACGAGAAGCTCGTCTGCCGGGGCTCCGCCTTGATCAGCGCCTTGTACTCCGCGATGATCGCCTTCTCGTCCCCCTGACGCTCCAGCAGCCGGATCACCCGCAGCCGCGCGTCCACGCTCTTGCCGTTGCTCTTGAGCGCCTGGCGGTACATCCCCAGCGCCTTGGCCTCCTGGCCTGTCTCGTCGTAGAGCCCCGCCAGCGTCATCGCCTGGTCGTGGCTGGGCGAGCGCCACCGCTCCTCGTAGTACGCGATCAGCGCCGGCAGATCGTCCTTGTCCCGGTAGGCGTCGATGATCCGCTGCTCCAGCTCCCGCTGGAGGTAGCTGTCCCCCGCCACCTGCCCCATCGCCCCGCGCCAGAGCCCCACCGCCTCGTCGTAGCGACCCTGGAGCGCGTACACGTCCCCGATCCGCTTGATCGCCTCCAGGCGCGCCTTGACGTTCTTGCCCGCCTGGCGCTTGAGCGCCTCGTACTGCTCCAGCGCCTTGTCGTAGCGCTTGTACTGCACCAGCGCCTCGGCGTACTCCGTCCGCAGGTACTCGTTCTGGGGCTCCAGCTCGATCAGCGCCGCGTAGAAGCGATCCGCCGCGTCCCAGTCCCGCCGGTTGAACGCCAGGTCCGCCAGCTTGCGCAGGATCTCCTGCTTGCGCGCCCCGTTCTTCTCCAGCCGCAGCGCCTCCTCGAAGGCCGCCTGCGACTCCCCGTCGCGCTTCAGGAGCTGGAGCACCAGCCCCTTGCCCAGCCACGCGTCCGCGCTCTTGCCGTCCACCCCCGCTGCCGCCTCATACGCCGCCAGCGCCTCCGGGTAGCGGCGCGCCGCCTTCAGGAGATGCCCCAGGATCAGGTGCAGCGCCAGCGTCTTCGGCTGCGCCTCGGCCCGACGCTGGTAGTCCTCGATCAGCCGCTCCAGCTGCTGGCCGAAGCCCACCTCCTTCAAGAGCTGGTTGAAGATGAACCCCTCCTGCGGGTTGCTCTCCAGGAGGCTCTTGTAGCGGCTGATGATCTCCGCCCGCTGCGCCGGGTCGCGCTCCTGAGCGGCGGCCTCGCGCACCACGCCAGGACCGCCCGTCAGCCCCACCAGCCCCAGCGCTCCCGCCAGGAGCCCGCCCACGATCCTGCTGCGTCGTCCTCTCATGCTCGCTGCGCTCCTCGTCTCCCGCGCACGGCCCTGCGCCGACACGCCACAACCTCAGGTCCGCCCTACCCTACTTCATTCCTGACGAGGAGGGTAGCCCCGACCCCCCCGGCTCCGTAACCTCCTGCTCGCTGCGCTCGCAGGAGGAACGCAGCCGGTCCCCCCCGTGACGGGGGGACACCGACAGCGCGTCGCTGACGCTCCCTGCTCCCTGCGGTCGCCCGCGGCCTGACGGCCGCGCAGACGCTCACGCGTCCCCACCCGCCCCCAGC
>CAUJGC010000507.1 GCA_963169075.1 Myxococcota bacterium | reverse complement strand
CTCGGCTGCAAGCTCCACCTCGCGCTGCGCGCCCAGCCCCTCCAGCCCCGATTGCTCCCACAAGAACTTCCCCCAACCATCAAACGGCTTGTCCACACCACCTCCTGAGTGTATGGGCAGGTAGGTGTCCCTCGCCTGGGGTGAAGTTGCAAGCACAATCGACGCGGGGTTGGAGATGGCGCTGGGTGAGCGCCGCTGTGTTGCGTGCTGTAAGTCGGAATGATAAAACCAGATCGCAAGCGAGGCCTGTCTTCCAGAGTGAATGGATCGGGACGTGTGCGGGCCTCATGAGCAGCGGAGCAGCGCGACAGATGAAGCAAGGCGCGCCAGCGCCCCTTGTGCGAACGCCACCTCACCCCAAGGAGCCCTTATGACGACCCTCGCCCGTCTCTCCCTCAACGACCGCGGCCTGCTGCGGCTGCGCCGCTTCTCGGCGCTCCGCGCCATCTTGATCGCCCGCCAGCTCATCGCGGCGTTTGAGGCCCTGCGTCCCGAGGCGCTGGACGCGACCGTCCGCGCCGCGCTGGCCCCGCACGCCGAGCGCCTACGCCAGCGGGCGGACGCGCTGGAGCGCCACCGCCCCGCGCCGCAGGTCCCCCCGGCTCCGCCGGAGCTGAGCGAGGCGCTCCTGGCGGTGGAGCCCGCCGAGGTGCTGGGGGACAAGGTGAAGCTGGATCGGGCGCTGGAGCGCCGCATCCGGCGCATTGATGACGCCACCGTGCCCCACATGGACGAGCCCGAAGGCGACGACCTCGGAGACGCCGCGCGCCTGATCCGCGAGCGCCTCTTCTTCGATGGACGCCGCTTCGTCCTCCTGGCCCTCCCCGAGCAGTACCAGGAGACGCGCCAGCGCCTGCTCAACCTCGGCGAAGACGGCATCAACGCCGCGCGCCTCCTCCGCCGCGAGCGGGAGGTCCGCGAGCTTCACCTCCTCAACGATCACCTCGGCGTCCTCCTCGGCATCACCCGGGCGTCCGACGCCCCGCCTGCCGCCGATCCCCTCAGCCCCGACCTCGATCTGGTCAGCGCCCTCACCAGCTGGCTCTGCGCCGTCAACCTGGCCTTTCCCGACGACGCCGACGCCCAGAACACCCTCCGCGCCCACCTCCTCCGGGGGCTGCTCGACGAGCTGGCCGCCTGAAGCCTCGACGCGCCCCGACGCAGGCCCCTCCGGGGTGCTCTCAAGCACCCCCTCCCCCCTCGCCATGGCTCCCCACCCGCTCTGGAGCGCCCGCGCTTCGCCTCCCCGGCCAGCGCGGGCGCTCTGGAGCGCCCTCGCGTCCATGCCGGGAGACAATGGGCGCATGGACACCTGCTGTTGTGTTTTGCAAAAGACAGCGGACCTCGAAGCAGCGCGCCGCGCGGCTGGACCCCCGCCGTAGGGGGCGCTAAAGTTGACATGCGAGGGGGTTGAACGATCCTCTCCGATGTAGGATACGGTAGCACACCTCCGCGCTGCCGTCGCTCCCTTGATGAGGCAGGATGCATCCACCGGGGCTCAACCTCGACTTCCTCTTTGGACGGGGCTACTTGTCGGCGCACAACCTCCGCGTCGGTGAGTGGGCTACGGTCGAGACGCTCCGCATGGAGATCCCCGATCTCACCTTCCCCTTCGACGCGCGCGGCGGGGTGGGGCGCTTCCGCAACACCCGCTGCCAGCTCCGCCAGCTCCGCCTCGTCCTCAGCGAGAGCGGCCTGGACAACCTCCTCTCCCGGGCCGTCGCCCAGCTCCAGGGCTTCGAGGAGGTCCGCGTCCGCTTCGCGGAGGGCGTCGCCCACGTCGTCACCCGCGTCCGCACCCTCGGCAGCGACACCTTCCTCACCTTCCGCGTGGCCGCCATCCCGCCGGAGCCTGCGCGCGGCGACGCGATCCACCTCTTCGTCCACGACGTCCGCCCCTACGGGCCGCTCCCCTATCCTGCTCGCCTCCTCGTCTCCGAGCTGATCTCGCGCCTCATGGCGACCCCCACCCTCCAGCCCGAGGGCACCGGACCCGCCTTCGACGTCGTCCTGGAGGGGGATCTCCTGGAGCTGCGCCCCGTCAAGCTCTGCCTCGTCCAGATGTTCCCGCGCTACGGCTGGAAGCTCCCAAGCACCGCCAGCCTCCGCTTCGAGTCCGTCACCATCCAGCCCGGCGCGCTCACCATCGCCGCTCGCGGCGAGGACCGCCCCTGGGAGCGAGACGACGGCAACATCGACGCCCTCGCGGACACCGCCTCCACCCGAGCAGGCGCCCAGGCCCTCGCCGCCTACGAGGCCCGCGATCTCCTCCGCGACGCCGACCAGGCCCTCTTCGAGGGCTCCAGCACCGCCGCCGCCGAGCACCTGCGCGCCCTCCGCCAACGCTACGGCCTCCACCCCGCCATCGCGGAGGGCCTCCTCGACATCCTCCTCGCCTCCCCGGGCCCCGGCTACGCCGCCGAGGCCCAGACCATCGTCGATGAGCTGCTCCGCGCCGAGCCTGACAACCTCCGCGCCCTCCTCGCCGCGCCCACCCTCTGCCTCCTCCGCGGCGATCAGCTCGGCGCCGTCCGCGCCTACGCCCGCCTCGCGGACGCCCTCCGCGCCCGCGAAGAGGGCAGCGATCTCCTCGCCGCGCTCCTCGCTGGCGCCATGGTCCAGCGACGCCAGGACCCCCAGGGCGCCATCAAGACCCTCCGCGAGGTCACCCGCCTCGCCCCGCGCAACCGCATCGCCCTGGAGCTGCTCCGCGACCTCTACGCCCAGACCGACGACGTGGAGGCCCGCGTCGATGTCCTCCGACAGCTCGCCAGCCTCTACGTCGAGCGCGACGCCCTCCTGGAGGTCTACCAGCAGCTCGGGGAGCTGCTCATGGAGCGCCGCCACGATCTCACCGAGGCCAGGATCTTCCTGGAGAAGATCCTCCGCCTCGACCCGGCCCACCTCCCCGCGCTCTTCGTCCTGGGAGAGTCCTACGTCCTCGACGGCCAGCCCCTCCGCGCCATCCGCGCCTTCGGCTCCGCTGCGCGCGCCGCCGAAGAGCGCGGCGACCTCCAGCAGGCCGCCGAGCTGCACCTCAAGAACGCCGACCTCTGGCGACGCCTCGAAGACTTCAAGAGCGCCCTCCTGGAGTGCCACCGCGCCCTCGCCCTCGCCCCGCAGCACCGCCGCGCCCTGGAGCTGGCCGTCGAGCTGGCCCGCGACCACGGCTCCGTCGAGGAGGTCCTCCTCCTCCTCGACACCCTCATCCCCCTCGTCGAAGCCGCCGCCGAGGCCCCCCTGGACGCCTCGCCTCAAGCCGCCGAGGCCGCCGCAGACGCCCGCCGCGTCCACGTCTTCGCCGCCGGGGTCTACGAGCAGCGCGGCCGCGCCGACACCGCCGCCGCCCACCACCGCAAGGCCCTCGCCTGGCGACGCCGCCGCGCCCAGCTCGCCGGACCCGACGCCCCCCAGGACGAAGACCCCTCCGTCGCCTTCCTCGACGCCTACTACCGCCAGATGGGCAAGCCCGAGGACCTCATCGACCTCTACGAGGGCGAGCTGACCCGCGGCCACCTCGACCCCGCCCGCCAGGTCCACTACCACCGCACCCTCGCCACCCTCTTCGATCACCTCCTCGGCCTCGGCTCCGAGGCCGCCGAGCACCTCCGCCGCGCCCTCGACCTCGACCCCGACGACGACCTCTCCCGCGACGCCGCCGTCGAGCTGCTCTCCAGGCGACAGCGCCACTTCGAGCTGCGCGACCTCCTCCGCGACGTCTACGCCCGCGCCCGCGCCCGACGCGCCCGCGCCCGCGCCCTCCTGGAGCTGGGCCGCGTCCACCTCCACGCCATCGCGGACCCCGCCGAGGCCGCCCGCTGCCTCCGCGACGCCCAGCTCGCCACCCCCGCCGACCCCGAGGTCGCCCGCGCCCTCGTCGAGGCCGAGCGGCGCCTCGTCGAGCTGCACCCCCACAGCGCCGACGCCGCGCGCCTCCTCCTCCGCGCCCTGGAGCGCGCCGCCGAGCTGTCCACCGCCGACGAAGAGCGCGTCGAGGCCCTCACCGAGGCCGGCGACGTCGCCCTCGAACGCCTCGCCTCCCCCCAGGACGCCCTCGCCGCCTGGCGACGCGCCCAGCTCATCACCCCCACCCCCCTCCTGGCCGAGCGCGTCGCCCGCGCCATGCGCCTCCTCAACCTGGCCGAGCCCCGCCCCTCCGAGCGCATCCGCCTCTCCGACGCCTTCGTCCCCGCCGTCACCCCCGCCGACACCCGCCGCGCCGAGGCCCGGCGGCGCAGCGGCCCCGGGGCGGCGGCGCTGGCGTCCTCGCGGTCGAAGTAGAGGGCGAGGCCCGCCTCGCGGTGGAGGCGGGCGGCGAGGTCATCGTCGAGGTCGGGGTTGGCGAGGAGGTCCAGGAAGGCGCTCAGGCGGTCGTCGGGCGCGGGG
>CAUJGC010000506.1 GCA_963169075.1 Myxococcota bacterium | reverse complement strand
GGGCGAGCCGCCCCCAGACCCCCATTACAGGTTCTTGAAGAGCGCGCTCAGCTTGGCCTTGGCCTCGGCCAGCTCGTCTTTGGCGTCGGCCTCGGTCTTCACGTACTCGAATTGGGTGCAGAAGTTGGAGCGGTCGCGGCTCTTGACCCAGTGGGCGATGTCTTCGCGGCAGCGGTCACCCCGCTTGTCATAGAAGCGACAGTTCATGCAGCAGTGCAGATCGTTGCCGCAGTTGTCGCATGTGTCCCGGCGGCCGACCTTGACCTCCATGGTGATCTCGTGACCGCAGGCGTGGCAGTGATGTGAAGCCATAGCGCAGCGCAGCTCCTCCTGACGACGATAAGAGAGCACACCCCAGGCGCTCGCCTCCTGGCCAGCCGAGCGCCTGCGGACGATAGCAGAGGGCGAGCGCAGGCGGCAAGGCGCCACATCGCGCTTGACGCGCGCGTTGCGAAGAGCTAGAGACTCTTCATCTCGGTAAAAAATATTTTACCGAACAAGGCAACTCAACCCCTGCTCCGAGCACGCCATGCATCGCCACGTCTCCAGCCTCACCGCCGCGCTTCTGCTCGCCGCCTGCGCCACCGGGGCGCCGACGCCCTCCCCGGAGGGCGCCCCGGCGGCGCCCGTCGCCGTGCCTGCCGGCGCCAGCCACGTCCGGACAGGCGAGGGGGTCCTTGAGGCCCCGATCCCGCCGGAGTGGCGGGCGCAGGTGGCCGCGGACGGCCACGCGATCCTGCTCGCGCCGGAGGGGGATCTGGCGATCCACGTCGGCTCCTCTGGCGCGGCGACCTTCGAGGAGGCGGCCCGGGACGCCTGGGCGTCCTGGGCCGCCGGGGCGCGCTGCGACGCCCTGCCTCCGCAGCCCGCGCCAGCCCCGGAGGGGGTCGAGGAGCTGCAGGTCGCGGGCTGCCGGGTGGAGCCGGGGCAGCCCTTCGGGCAGCTCGTCGGGCAGCGCGCCCAGGGGCGCTGGCACGTCGTCTTGATCTACGGCGCGCTGGACACGCTCCAGCGCCGCAACGCCCAGGCGCTCACGGTCCTCTCGGGGCTCCAGATCGCGGGGGTGGAGCGCGTGGACCTCAGCGGGCGGACGCCGCTCCCCTGGGACGATGCGCGGCGTGCCGAGCTGCGGCGCTTCATCGAGGCGCAGCGCCAGCGCCTCGGGGTGCCGGGGGTGGCGGTGGCGGTGGTGGATCGGAGCGGCGTCGTGCTGGAGGAGGGCTTCGGGAGCACCAGTCAGCGCGGCGGGGCGCCGATGACGCCCGAGACGCGGATGATGATCGGCTCGACCACCAAGCCGCTGACGGTCCTCCTCCTGGGGAGCCTCGTCCAGGAGGGGCTGGCGCGCTGGGATCAGCCGGTGGCGGAGCTGATGCCCACCTTCCGCCTGGCGGACCCTGAGGCGACGCGCTCGCTCCAGCTCCAGCACATGGTCTGCGCCTGCACGGGGGTCCCGCGCCGCGACATGGACCTCCTGATGAACGCCGACGCCCTCACGCCCCAGGCGGTGCTGGAGAGCCTCCAGGACTACCCCCTCTACACGCGCCCCGGCGAGGCGTTCCAGTACAGCAATCAGATGATCGCGGCGGGGGGGTACATCGGGGCGACCGTGCTTGGGGCGAAGCCGGAGGAGCTGGGGTCGCGCTACGCCCAGGGGATGCAGGAGCGGGTCTTCGGGCCGCTGGGGATGACCCAGACCACTCTGGAGGGTGACCCTGCGGTGGAGGCGGCGCCGCACGGCGCGCCGCACTACCTGAGCCCGGACGGCGGCTGGGCGCCGCTGGACCCGCGGGCCGAGCGCATCGTCCGGCCCGTGAACCCGGCAGGCGGCGTCTGGTCTTCGGCGCGGGACATGGGTAGGCTGGCGGGGGTGCTGCTGCGCGGCGGCCTCGACGCGCAGGGGCAGCGGGTGATCGCCCAGGAGACGCTCCAGGCCGCCTGGACCCCGCGCGTCCAGGTCAAGGATCGGACCCACTACGGGCTGGGGTGGTTCCTGGGGCAGCACCAGGGCCTCCAGGTCATCCAGCACGGCGGCAACAACCTGGGCTTCACCTCCGAGTTCACGCTGGTGCCGCAAGCGGACCTCGGGGTGGTCGTCTTGATGAACACCCAGGGCACCAACGTCCTGGGGCGCGCGATCTGGCGTCGCGCGGTGGAGCTTCGCTACGATCTCCCGCACAAAAACGATGAAGATATTGAACTTTTCAAGCAGAATGCAGCAAGAAATATCGAGGATGGCCTCCGCGAGAGCGACCTCCCCCGCCCCGGCGAGGCCGAGCCCTGGCTCGGCGCCTGGAGCCACCCGCGCCTCGGGACCCTCCGCCTCCTCCGCGATGAGGCGGGCGTCCTCCGCCTGGAGAGCCGCGTCCTCGGCGGCCCGCTCCGGGTCCAGCGCCACCCCGACGGCTCCCTCAAGGGCTTCATGATCGCTGATGGGCCGCTCCTGGGCATGCCCTGGCGCGCCGAGCGCGATCTGGAGGGCGCCCCTGCCCTGGTCCTCGGCTTCGGCGTGGACGCCTACACCCTGCGACGCCCCAAGACCCCCTGACGCCCGGAGGCCCGGATGCTCCCCCAGCTTGTCCTCGACGACCCCGCCCAGCTCAAGGCGCTGGCCGATCCCCGGCGGATGGCGATCCTCCGCCTCCTGATCGACGCGCCCCTGACCTCCGCGCAGCTCGCGGAGGCCCTGGAGGAGACGGTCCCGCGCCTCCAGTACCACGTCAACGAGCTGCACCGCGCCGAGCTGATCGAGGTCGTCGATCAGCTCCTCCGCGGCAACCTCGTCCAGCGCGTCTACCGCGCCCGCGCCCGCTACTACACCCTCGCCTCCTCCCTCCTCCAGGGCGAGGCGGGGCGCGAGCACCTCCAGCAGAGCGCCAGCGCCCTGCTGGAGCGCGCCCGCGACGACCTCCACCGCCTCTTCCAGCGGCCGCCTGCGGGCTTCGACCCCGCCAGCGACCTCCTCCACACCCAGCGCATCCTCTACGTCGCCCCCGAGGACCGCCCGCGCCTCCACCAGCGCCTCCGCGACCTCCTCGCGGAGTTCAGCCAGGGCGACGACCCCCAGCACCGCTACCAGCTCACCCTCCTGGGGTGGCCCACCCCACGCGACCCCGACGCCAAATGACGGGAAGCCCCGCGGCGCCCGTTGTGTTGCTCTCCCGGCGGACTTAGCTTCGACGACGGCCTCCGCCGGGCCCCCTCAACGCCCAGAAGACCATGCCCCGCGCACCACACCTCATCGCCCTCCTCGCCCTCGCTGCGGCCCTCGCTGGCTGCGCCGCTCACGCGCCGCCGCCCCAGGAGACCGTCAACGCCTGGATCGACGCCGTCCAGCGCGACGACCCCGAGGCCGCCTGGGACCTCCTCGACGAGGGCGCCCGGCAGGGCATGACCCGCGCCTCCTTCGACGCCTTCTTCAAGAAACACCGCGGCGATCTCCTCGCCCGCGCCAACCAGCTCCAGGCCCGCGCCGATCAGGCCACCGCCCGCGTCGAGGCCCAGCTCCCCCTCGACCCCCAGCACACCCTCGCCTTGCGCCACAGCGACGCCGGGTGGCGCCTCGCCTCGGTCGATCCCGACGGCCTCCAGCAGCACACCCCCCGCGACACCCTGGCCTCCTTCGTCGGCGCCCTCGACGCCCGCGACCTCGACACCCTCCTCGCCCTCATGAGCGAGGAGCGGCGCGTCGGCCTCCTCGGAGAGCTGGACGACCTGCGCGAGCAGATCGCCAGACACCTCGATCAAGACCTCGTCACCCGCGGCGACCGCGCTGTCCTCCAGCTCGACGGCGGCGATCGCCTCCTCCTCGTCCGACGCGACGGACGCTGGCACATCGAGAGCCTGGAGCGCAAGCTATGACGCACGCCCCGCACACCCCCCTCACCCTGCGCAGCGGCCTGACCCCGAACCGCGTCCGCACCCACACCCTCGCACATCCGCTCACCTTTGTGCTCTGCCTCCTGGGCGTCATGACCGCGGGCGTCCTCGGGGAGCCGCTGGTCCTCCTGGCCGCCCTCGGCGCCACAGGCTCGGCGGTCGGCGCGTCCCCCTGGATCTCCCCGCTGGTCCGGCACGCGATCCACCGCGAGCAGCGGCGCGCCCGGCTCCGCGCCCAGCAGCGCGCCCGCGCCACCGAGCGGCGCCTCCTCGCGGAGCTGGCGCCGCCCCACGTCGAGCGCTACCTGGAGCTGAAGGCCCGCGTCCAGGAGGTCCCCCGCGCCCTGGAGCGCGCCGAGCGCGACCAGGTCCTCGATCAGGTCCAGAGCCAGCTCCGCGAGCTGCTCCTGGCCTACCTCCGCCTCCTGGCCGCCCTCCATAACCTCGACCGCCTCCTCCTCCACGTCGATGAGCTGGCCCTCTACAGGCAGCTCGACGCCATCGACGCCGAGCTGCACGACGCCTCGCCGCGACTCGCCAGCGTCAAGGAGTCCCGACGCCAGCTCCTCCAGCGGCGCCTCCGGCGCCTGGACCAGAGCCGCGAAGGCCGCGAGATCCTCCTCACGCAGCTGGAGATGATCGAGGACATCGTCAGCCTCCTCCGCGACGCCTCCCTCGCAGCGCCCGACCCCGGCCTCCTCAACGCCCAGCTCAGCGAGCTGATGACCCAGATCGAGGCCGCCGACGAGGCCGTCCTGGAGGTCCAGTCTCTCCACGACGACGCCCACCAGCTCGCCGTCTTCGAGGAGCGCATCACCGCGTCCTCTTGAGATCACGCAAGCCTGACGTGCGTTCCTGATCGACCTGTGCTAGACTCGACCTTTATCTGCGCGGGCTGCTTGGGAGGCGAGGCGGCATGAAGGAGCACATCGTCTACTATCAACAACTGCTGGAGCGCGATCCAGACAACGTGGAGGCCCACCTCCGCCTGGGCGCGCTCTGGCGCTCGCTCCAGCGCGGCGACCTGGCCGTGACCCACTACGCCGCCGCCGCGCGTCACCTCGCCAGGGAGGGCTTCCTCCTGGAGGCCATCGCGGCCTGCAAGGCCATCTTCGAGATCGAGCCTCAGCACACCGAGACGCAGCTCTTCCTCGCCTCCCTCTACGCCCGGCAGCCTGCGGGGGCCAGCGCCCGCGTCGCCCAGCCTGCGCCCCGCGACGCCCAGCCCGAGGAGGACGAGATCATCCTCCTGGAGCCCAGCCAGGCCGTCCAGGAGATCTCGGAGCTTGAGCTGAACGACGCCCTCCGCAGCAGCGGCGGCGTCACCGCCAGCGCCGAGCACGACGCGCTCAACCTCGACGAGGACCTCGACGCGCTGCTCGTGGAGGAGGTGGAGGGCGACGACCTGGATCTCCTCACCACCGCCGAGCTGCCGCCCCTCACGCGCGACACGCCGCCGCCGGGCCTCTCCTTCCACGACCCGGATCGCGTCCTGCGCCGCGCCCTCAACCTCTCCGTCGGCTGGGAGGAGGCGCCGCAGCCGCAGCGCCAGCCCGCCACCGCCGAGAGCGGCGACGCGTGGCGGCGCCCCGACACGGGCGCGCGGCCGCTCCCCCCGCGACCTGGCCCGGCGCGCCCCCAGACGGAGGAGACCACCCGCGTCGCCTCCATCTTCACCGCGAACACCGTCATCGGCGCCCCCACCGGGGCGCCGCCCAGCGCCGACACCCGCTCGACCCGGATCGAGCGGCCGCGCCCCGGCGCGGCCCCCGCCCTCCCGGACGCGCCCGATCCCCACCCTGTCGCCGCGGCGGCGCCCAGCTACGACCGCTATGAGGTCATCTCGCCAGCCGCCCTCTCGGTGACCCGGCGGGATGTCCCCGAGACGCCGCTCTTCTCGCGCCTCAGCCCCATGAGCTTCATGGAGCTGCTCCGCCGCATCGACCTCCGCCGCGTCCCCTCCGGCGAGGCGATCATTGATGAGGTGAGGCGCCCGCTGGGGCTCTTTATTGTGGTGAACGGGAGCGTGGAGGTGCTGCGCACCACCGAGGACGGCACCCCGCGCCTCCTGGCGACGATGGGGCGCGGCGAGTTCTTCGGGGAGTTCGAGCTGCTGACGGGGCGCTCGCACAGCGCGGTTGTCCGCGCTGTGGACGCGGCGGATCTGCTCCACATCAGCGACGAGGTGATCGCAGATCTGGCCGATAAGGACCCGTCGATCTGGGATATCCTCTGGGATTTCTATCATCAGCGGCTCTTGAACAACCTGCTCGCCACGAGCCCGATCTTCCGCGACCTGACGCCAGACGCGCGCGCGCGCCTGGGGGCGCGCTTTGAGCACCGCTTCATCGATCCGGGCCAGCTCATCACGCGGCGAGGGGAGCGCGGGGCGGGGCTCTACTTGATCCTGGCGGGGGCGGTGGTGGTGGTGGACCCGGAGCAGCCTGGCCGGGGGGTTGTCGCGGAGCTGCACGCCGGGGACTTCTTCGGGGCCATCTCGGCGGTGACGGATCAGCCTGCTGCCGTGCAGGTGCAAGCGGCTGACGAGTGTACGCTCCTCCTGCTCCCCCGCGAGGAGCTCCGCGCCGCGCTGGCCCCCTACCCGGCGGCGCAGGAGGCGCTGCGCCGGCTCGCGTCCTCGCGCATGGTCCAGATCGGCAAGACCGGCTACTCGCGGATCGGCGTCCCTAAGTAGGGCGCAGCACCTCCAGCCCGTCGGGGCCGGCCAGGATGGCCTCGGCGGCCATCCCCAGGAAGAGGCCGTGCTCCACGACCCCCACCACGCCTTTGAGGGCGGCGCCGAGCCGCGCGGGGTCCTCGATCACCCCGAAGCGGCAGTCCAGGAGGTAGTGCCCTTCGTCGGTGACGAAGGGGGTGCCGTCGGGGCGGGTGCGGCGCAGCGCCGCGCAGCCCAGCGCCTCGACCCGGCGCCGCGTCCCCTCCCAGCCGAAGCGCACCACCTCCACGGGCAGCGCGAAGCGCTCGCCCAGGTGAGCGACGCGCTTGCTGGTGTCTGCGACGATGATCAGCCGCGCCGCGGCCACCTCGACGAGCTTCTCCTGGAGCAGCGCCCCGCCCGCGCCCTTGATCAGGTGCAGCGTCCCGGCCTGGATCTCGTCAGCTCCGTCGATCGCCAGATCCAGCGCGGGGGCCTCCTCCAGCGTCGCCAGCGGGATGCCCAGCTGGCGCGCCTGCGCCGCGGTCTGGGAGGAGGTCGGCACCCCGACGATGGAGAGCGCTCCCGACGCCACCCGCGCGCCCAGCGCCTCGACCACCCAGCGCGCCGTCGAGCCCGTCCCCAGGCCCACGACCATGCCGGACTCCACCTGCGCTGCGGCGGCCTCGCCTGCGGCGCGCTTCAGCGCCTCCACATCCCCGCTCATCGAGCCCTCCGCGACGATCAGGTGGACGCCGGAGGCTCCCCTGGCTTGTTGCTTGAGAAGAAGAACACCGAGCCGTAGGTCTCGTGGCGCACCTCGGGGTAGCCCAGCACGCGGCGCAGCTCGCTGATGATGAACTCGCGGCTGCGCAGCATCGGGAAGACGCCGTAGCGCTCGTAGGTGTCCAGGATGGTGTCGGCCAGCGCGTTCTGCCCCCGCACCAGCACGCTCCCCGAGAGGAAGCCGCCCGGCTCCAGGACGCGGTTGAACTCGGCCAGCACCTTCAGCCGGTCATGGAACGCGTGCAGCCCGTTCACGGACTGGAGCGAGCGGATCGCGCCGGGGTGGAAGGGCAGCCGCTCCGGGTCCGCGCGCATCAGCGTGACCCGCGACGCCATCCCGTTCTCCTCGAAGCGCGCCTGCGCCCGACGCAGCATCTTCCAGCTGGAGTCCACGCCGATCAGCGGCCCCTCCACGTGCTCGGCCTGGATGTGGCCCAGCACCAGCCCCGTCCCGATGGGGCACTCCAGATAGGCGCCGCCAGCGCTCCGCCCCACCGCCTTGTGCGCCATGTCCACATAGCGCAGCGGCGAGCACTGCCACACCGCCAGGCTCATCAGCGGCGCCGCCACGTCGTAGAAGGGCGCGATCAGGTTGAGCAGGGTGTCTGTTCTATAGTATCTATATTGCTGGACTTTCTTGCGAGGCACCATGTCCGGCACGCCGTCCACGATCGGATAGCGCTCGCCGCATCCCCCACACACCAGATCCGGCTGGCGGCGCGTGCCGATCTCCAGCTCGGGGTGGCCGCACGAGGGGCACTCCATGATGTCGAGGACCTGACGTGGGATCATCGCTCCTCCTCCAAGAAGTGACGCGGGGGAGGTCAAAGACCTCCCCCGCGCGGACCCGCGACGCTCAGAGCGCCTTGGTCGCGTTCCGCTTCTTCATCGAGCGGCGGATGTACACGATGCCGCCGTTCGGGCCCGGAACCGCGCCCTTGATCAGCATCAGGTTACGCTCCGCGTCCACCTCGACGATGTGCAGGCTCTGCACCGTCACCTGCGCGTTCCCGTGCTGACCCGCCATGCGGATGCCGGGGAAGACGCGCGAGGGCCACGCCGACGAGCCGATCGAGCCGCCGTGACGGAAGTACTCGTGCGCGCCGTGGCTGCTCTTGGCGCCCGCGAAGTTGTGGCGCTTCATGACGCCCGTGAAGCCGCGACCCTTCGAGGTCCCGGTCACGTCCGCGAACTGACCCGCGTTGAAGAGGTCCGAGGCCGCCAGGGTCTGGCCCACCTCGATCCCGTCCAGCTCGGCGTCGTCCTTGAGGCGGAACTCACGCAGGTGGACCTTGGGGGTCTCGATCCCGGCCTTCATGAACACGCCCAGGCGAGGGCGGTTGATGCGCCAGCGGGGCTCGGTGCCCTCCTTCTCGTGCTTGTGCACGTCCTGGTAGCCCAGCTTCAGCGCGGTGTAGCCGTCCTTGCCCTGCTTGGACTTCTTCTGCACCACGACGTTCGGCGTCACGTCCACCACCGTCACGGGGTGCACGCGACCGTCCGCCATGAAGACCTGGGTCATCCCGATCTTGCGGCCGATAAGGCCCTTGTTCTTGATCGCCATCTCGCTCTGGCCTCAACGTCATCGAGCCCTCGACAGCCTTCCATGGAGCGGGCTGGCTGCCCTCAGCGGGCAGGGGGCCGAAGCCTCGCCCCTCCAGCGCACCGTGCGCTGAAGCGGGCGGCGCACCCTACGGCACCCCGCCGCGCCCTGTCAACTCCTCCCTTGAAAAATGGGGGTGGGGGGGGGGGGGGGGGGGGGGGGGGGGGCCGGGCAGCGGAGGGCCGAGCG
>CAUJGC010000505.1 GCA_963169075.1 Myxococcota bacterium | reverse complement strand
GGGCTGGTGGTGGAGGCGGGGGCGGGCGCGCGCGCGGGGGTGGTGGTGCTGTGGGGGGGCGAGGTCGTCGTGGGGGTGGGCGTCGCGGGCGGGCAGCTCGCGGAGGAGGGCTCGGGCGTCGGGCCAGGGGAAGATGAGGCGCCGGGAGGTGGCGTCGGGGTCGAGGCCCAGCTCGACGACAAAGGCGAGGTCGGGGGTGATGGCCTGGAGGGCGTTGACGAGGAGGGTGATGCGCTCGATGGGTGAGCCGAGGAGGGGTGCTCGGGAGAGGAAGGCGTCGAGTTCGAGGAGGAGGCGTCGCTCGGTGGAGTCTGCGGCGCGGGCGGGCGGCGCGGCCTGGGGTGCGAGGCGGACGGCGAGCTTCTGGTTGGGGAGGGCGGTGAGGGTGACGTTGAGGAGGCCGAGGGGGGTGAGGTCTTCGGGGAGGTCCGCGCGGTGGAGCTGGACGTTGGCCATGAAGACGCTGGAGGGGGCGAGCCCGGGCTGGCGGAGGGAGACGTGGGAGAGGGTGGCGCGGACGGAGAGGTTGAGGCGGAGGGGGGTTCCGGGCTCGAGGTCGAGGGCCTCGCGGAGGAGGGTCCAGGCGGCGGGGTTCGCGTAGAGGAGGAGGCCGCGGGGGTCGCAGATGGCCTGGGGATCGGGGAGGGTGTCCAGGAGGAAGGCGATGTCTTCGCCGTTGAGGAGGTGGTTCATGGACGCTCCTGCTGATCGCCGCCGAGGTCTACGATGCGGGTGGAGCCGACGTAGTCTCGGGTCCGGTATTCCTGTAGGCTACCGATTTTTTTGATGATCTCGGACATGCGCTCGCTCTGCTCGAGGATGATGCGGAGGAGGTCGCGCTGGGGGTGTTCCTCACCGAGGCGGAGGCGGAGGAGCTCGGCGTAGTTGAGGACGGAGGTGAGGGGTTGGTTGAGCTCGTGGGCTGCGGCGCCGGCGAGCTCGGCGACGACGGCCTGGCGTCGGGCCTGCTCGAGGTCTTCGTTGGCCTGGGCGAGCTGTTGCTCCATGCGGAGGCGGTCGCGGAGGTCGGTGAAGACGCCCATGGTGGCGCGCTCGCGCTCGCCGTCGTAGACGATGGCGGCGGAGAGGGAGACGGGGACGGCGGAGCCGTCGGCGGCGAGGAGGTGGGTGCGGATGGGGGTGAGTCGTCCGGCGCCGCCGTGGTCGTGTCCGCGGAGGAGGTTCATGATGTCGCTGGCGCCGCGACCGGGGTAGAGGTGCCAGACGCGGAGGTCTTCGCGGGCGTGCTCGGCGCTGTGGCCGAGGATGGCCTCGGCGGCCTTGTTGAAGACGATGATGCGGCCGTCCATGTCGGCGGCGACGATGGCGTCAACGGAGGCGTCGATGAGGCGCTGGAGGGTCTCCTGGGCCTGGTGGAGGTTGGAGAGGGCTGCGGTGAGCTTCTGTCGCTCGTCGCGGAGCTCTTCAAAGAGCCAGGCGTTGCGGAGGGCGTTGCCGGCGAGGTGGGCGGTGGCCAAGGCGAGGTCGCGTCGTCGGGGGTCGAGGTGCCATTGGTGGAGGGTGGAGCGCATGAAGAGGACGCCGACCAGCTCGTCGTAGACCTTCATGGGGAAGAGGACGACGGAGCGGACGCCCAGCTCGCGGAGTTCGTCGCGGACGGGTTCGAGGAGGGGTGAGCGGGCGACCTCCTCGACGATGACGGGCTGGTGGGTCTGGAGGAGCTGCTGGATCTCGGGGTAGTGGTCGATGTCGAGGTAGTAGTCGGTGATCTCGAGGTTGTCGGAGGCGGCGAGGAGGCGGGCGGAGCGGGGGGGGAGGTGTTCGGGTGGGGCGGCGGCGCCGAAGTGCTGGAAGCGTCCGAGGAGGATGATGGAGCAGCGCTCGATGCCCAAGGCGAGGGCGGCCTCCTGGACGAAGTGGCGGAGGACGGTGCGGAAGTCGAGGGTGAGGTTGAGGGCGGAGGAGAGGTCGAGGAGGAAGGCGGCGTCGCGGTGGCGTTGGTCGAGGTCGGAGAGGACGCGGTGCTGTTGGAGGCGGTTGCGGACGCGGGCGAAGAGCTCGTCGGTGTCGAAGGGCTTTCGGACGAAGTCGTCCGCGCCGGCCTTGAAGGCGTCGAGGAGGGCGTCCTGGTCAGCCAGGGCGGAGAGGGCGATGAGGGGGACGCGCTGGAAGGAGGGGAGGTTGCGGAGGTGTCGGATGACGGTGAAGCCGTCCAGCTCGGGCATGAGGAGGTCGATGATGACGAGGCCCGGCGGCGGGTCTGCCGCCTCGGCGGCGCGCAGGACGAGGAGGGGCGAGCGGAAGCTCTGGACGTTCCAGCCCTCGCCCTGGAGGAGCGCCGAGACGGCGAAGCAGACGTCGGGATCGTCGTCGAGGAGCCAGATGTCCGCAGGGTCAGGTGAGGTCGGGTTCATGGAGGGTGGCCCCGAGGGGGAAGCGCTCGGCGGCGGCGCGCATCGCCGCCTGGAGGATGACCTTGAGGGGGAGGTCGTGCTGGAGGGCGAGGCGTCGTGCGTCCTCGAACTCAGGCGCGACGTTGGCGATGCGGGGACCGAGGAGACCGATCTTGACGTGGAGTGTTCCGTGCTCGGTGTCGAGGTGTCGGAAGACGCGGCGCGCCTTGAAGCGCGCGACAGGGAGGACGCGGACACCGAGGGTGGTGCTCTCCGCCAGGATCGTCTCAATCAATGTATCACGGCGCTCGGGCTCACACAACGCAGCGAGCTGCTGTGCAGGCCGCCCCTTCTTCATGACGATGGGGGTCCACCAGACGTCGAGGGCGCCGCGCTCCATGAGGCGCTCCGCGACCCAGGCGGCGAGCTCGCCGGTCATGTCGTCGATGTTGGCCTCCAGGACGAGGTCGCGCGAGGGGGTGAGGTGGGTGTGGGCGTCGGGTGCGGCGCCGAGGAGGGCGCGGACGAGGTTGGGTCGGTCGGGGAGCATGCGGGTGCCGGCGCCGTGTCCGACGCGCTCCAGGTGCATGGAGGGCAGGTCCTCCCAGCTCTGGACGAGGGCGGCGAGGATGCCTGCGCCGGTGGGGGTGACGAGCTCAAAGGGGAGGCCGGTGCCGACGATGGGGGCGCCCTGGAGGATGAGGAGCGTGGCGGGGGCCGGGAGCGGAATCCGGCCGTGCTGGCTGCGGGTGAAGCCCCGGCCCAGGGGGACGGGGCTCGCCGTGATGCGGGTCGGGTTGAGGTAGTCGACGGCGACCGCGGTCGCGACGATGTCCACGATGCTGTCCACCGCGCCGACCTCGTGGAAGTGGACGTCATCTGGCGCGATGCCGTGGACCCGGCCCTCGGCGTCTGCGATCCGGGCGAAGATGTCGATGGCGATGCGGCGGGCGCGGTCGCTCAGGGGCGCGGCCTCCAGCATCGCGCGGATCTCGCGCCAGGCGTTATGATGATGGTGGTCGTGATCATGGTCATGATCATGGTCATGATCATGGTCATGATGCGCATGATCATGATCATGATGGTGGTCGTGATCATGATGGTGGAGATCGACCAGGAAGCGGAGGCCCGTGAGGGCGTGGCCGCACTCGGCGCGCTCGACGGCGACGGCGAAGCCGTGGAGGGGGAGCTTGTCCAGCTCGCGGCGGATGTAGTCGAAGGGGACGCCGAGGTCGATGAGGGCGGCGACGGTCATGTCTCCGGCGATGCCCGAGATGAGATCGAAGTGGAGGTGGGTCATGGGGCGTCCCCGGGCGCCTGGGCGGCGCGGTTGATCTTGGCGGCGGCGCAGGCAGCGCCGAAGCCGTTGTCGATGTTGACGACGGTGAGGCCCGCCGAGCAGCTGTTGAGCATGGTGAGGAGGGCGGAGAGGCCGCCGAAGGCGGCGCCGTAGCCCGTGCTGGCGGGTACGGCGATGACAGGCGGGCTGACGAGGCCGGAGAGGACGCCGGGGAGTGCGCCCTCCATGCCGGCGACGGCGATGATGACGGCGGCCTGCTCCAGGCGCTCGCGCACGGCGAGGAGGCGGTGGAGGCCCGCGACGCCGACATCGACGATGAGGTCTGCGCGCTGGTCGAGGATGCGGAGGGTGGCGAGGGCCTCGTGAGCGACGGCGAGGTCGCTGGTGCCGGCGCAGACGACGGCGACGAGGCCTCGCCCGAGGTCCTGCCAGGGGTGGAGGCGGAGGGTGAGGGTGCGCCCGAGGGGGTCATGCTCGCGTGGGGGGAGGGGTACGCCGCTGGCTTCGAGGTGGTCGAGGGCGGCGAGGACGTCGCGGGCCTTGTCGTGGTCGAGGCGTGTGACGAAGGTGTTGGAGCCGTGCCGGATCATGGAGGCGACGATGGGGACGATCTGGTCGGGGGTCTTGGCGTGTCCGTAGACGACCTCGGGCATGCCGATGCGGAGGTGTCGGTGGTGGTCGATGCGGGCGAGGCCGATGTCTTCAAAGGGCAGCTCGCGGAGGCGGTGCATGACCTGATCGACGTCGGCTTCGCCGCGCTGGAGTGTGGTGAGGAGGTCGCGGAGGGTCTGGGTGTCCATGGAGTGGCTTCAAGGTGCAGGGTTGGAGGTCGCAGGGCGCGTCATCTGGCGGGCGGGCCAGAGGCCCGCGCGCCGGGCGAGGCGCGCCCCAAGGGCGAGGGCGCGGGCGCCAGCGCCGGAGGCGCAGGCGAAGGCGCGGAGGAGGGGCCGGCGGGCGGCGGGGGCGATGCGCTGGCCGTCGCGGTGGGAGGCGCGCCCGAGGAGGCAGGCGTCATCGCAGGGCGGGTCGGCGCGGAGGGCCGCGTCTCCCTTGGTGATGTAGCGTCCAGGCGCCGGGATCGCGACGAGGCGGTGGAGGCGGAGGCGCTCGTCCTGGAGGGTGAGGAGGAGGTCGCCCGGTGCGAGGGGCGGCTGGAAGGGGGGCGGGGTGATGCGGAGGCGTGCGCCGGGCGGGAGGGAGGGGAGCATGGAGAAGCCGAAGGCGCGCAGCTCGGCGGGGTGTCCGAGGCGGAGGAGGTCGGCCAGGAGGAGGCGCTCATCGTGGGGGGAGGCGGAGGCGCGCCAGGCGCGCGGCGACCAGCTCACGCAGCGGCCTCGTCGAGGAGGGGGGTGAGATCGAAGGAGAGGTCGTCGTCGGGGTGCTCCAGGGCGAGGCGTGCGACGAGGGTGGCGCGGCACATCTGAGCGCTTGGGTTGAGGGCGTAGCCGGTCTCTTTGTGGGCCTTCCCGGGGCAGATCTCGCAGAAGCTCTGGCTCTCGCAGGAGGCGCAGGAGGAGAAGGAGGCGCGGGTGGTGTTTCGCGCGCGCTGGAAGATGCCGCCCTGCTCCCAGAGGGAGGTGAAGGGTTGATGGCGCAGGTTTCCGGCGGGCTCCTCCCAGGCGATACAGGGGAAGAGGTTGCCCTCGGGGTCGATGTAGACGGCGCTGCGTCCGGCGTTGCAGACGAAGGAGTCGGGTCCCCAGCGTGCGAGGGCGTCGAGGTCGGCGCCGGGCCCGTAGGCCGCGCGGACGACCTGGATCTTCTGTTCGAGGTCGAGGTTGAGGCGGGTGAGGGTGTGGCAGTGCCCGTCGAGGGCGTTGGGCGGGAGGGCTCCCATGGCGGGGACGATGCGGTGATCGAGCTGGTAGGAGCAGCCGTAGCGCGCGGCGAGGAGGGGGATCTCGTCTTCGGCGCCGGGGTTGTCTTCGAAGACGGGGCACTTCATCTCGACGGCGACGCCGCGCTCGCGGAGGAGGGAGATGGCGCGGAGGGAGGCGTGGAGGGAGCCGGGGAGGCGGGTGATGTGATCGTGGACCGCGGGGGAGGCGGAGTAGATGCTGACGCGGACGAGGGCGACGCCCATCTCCGCGAGGGCGTCAGCGATGGCGGGGGTGATGTGGCCGGCGTGGGTGATCATCGAGGTGTGGAATCCACGCTCACATGACGCTCTCAAGATATCCAGCGCGTCCGGTCGGAGGAAGATGTCGCCGCCGGAGAACATCATGAAGAGGCCGCCGAGGGCGGCGATCTCGTCGAGGACGGCGGTGATCTCCTGGACGGAGAGCTCGTGCTTCTCGCGCTCTTCGAGGTAGCAGTGGACGCAGGCGAGATCGCAGCGGTAGGTGAGGTCCATGTGGGTCATCAAGGGGATGGCCCGGTGGTTGGCGTGGGAGCGGAGGTCGGTCCAGACGTCGGCCTCGGCGCGCTCCTCCTGGGGTCCGCAGCTCATGGGGCGTGGCTCCTGGGTGGTGCGTGGTAGGGGGAGGCGCCGCGCGTCATGGGGAGCGCGCCGGCGTGGTCGGGCGGGAGGGCGTCGATGAGGTCCGCCGCGTTGGAGAACAGGCGGTCGGGGTGGGCCATTTCCAGCGGCCCGGCGACGGTCTGCTGGAGGAGCGCGACGAGGGCGTCGTCAGGCGGCATGGGGAGGAGCTGGGTGTGGGGCGCCTGGCGGATGAAGCGGAGGTGACGGAGGGGGAAGGGCTCGTGGGCGGGGTGTTGTGGGGTCCAGGCGTCCTCGAAGTTCCAGAAGGGGGAGGGCCAGGCCCACCAGGCGCCGTCCTGGCAGGTGAGGAGGGCCAGCTCGTCGGAGAGGACGCGATCCCCCGGGGTGAGGCGCGCCAGGGTGGACTTGCCGACGCCGCTGGCGGCGGGGAAGAGCCAGGCTTCGCCCTGGAAGACGGTGCAGGCGCCGTGGACGAGGAGGCCGCGGGGGGCGTCCCGGAGGAAGGCGGCGGCGAGGAGGACGCGGAGGGCCTCCTCGACGGAGGAGGGCATGGGGGCGGCATGGCCGCGGAGGGAGGTGGCTTCGGGGTTGAGGGTGAGGTCGAGATCCCAGCGCTTGAGGCGACGGGCGCCGCCGGGCAGGTGCTGGGCGGTGAGGCGGGTGAGGGCCTCATCGCCCGGCCTGGGCCACTCGGCGGAGTCGCAGCGCAGGCGGAGGGCGGCGAGCGCCGGGGTGTCAGGCGGCGCCGCGAAGGCAGCGAGGCGGCGCAGGACGGCCTGGCGCGCCTCTTGAGCGGGCAGCTCCAGCTCCACGTCGATGACGACGGGGCCGAGGGCGAGGTGAAGGGTGAGGGGGGGCATGATCCCGACGCGCGGTGCGCTCAGGAGCTGGCGCCGCAGATGGCAGGGTTGAAGGTGGCGAGGACGACGCCGTGGAAGATGCCCGAGGAGGTGATGGCCGGCGGCGTCCAGGGCTGGCGCGCGGCGTGTGCCTCGGGGGTGGGCTGCTCCAGCGGGCGCTCGGCGTGGAGGGGCTGGGCAGGGGTGCGGGCGTTGTCTTGGGGCTTTGACATGGGATCTCCAGGCGATGAGCGCGTGACGAGGCGGGTTCCCAGGCCCGACGAGCGCGCGCCCCAGACCGGGGCGCGCGCTCATCACTATAGGGCCGTCAGTAGACGAAGTAAACCCGCTCCAGGTTCAGCTGCCCCACCGCGAAGTCTTCGAAGCCGTCGCCGTTGACGTCGCCCAGGCTGGAGACCTCCTCGCCGTAGTCGGCGCCCCGGTTGGTGATGGCGATGAACTCGAAGGAGGAGGCGGTGTTGGAGCGGGTGTTGAAGGTGGTGCCGGTGTTGAAGTGGGCGTAGAAGCGCCCAGGCACCGCCATGGTGGGCGTGATCCCCACGAGGAGATCCGGGAGGCCGTCATCGTCGATGTCGGCCAGGTCGATGTAGTCGGCGTAGCGGACGCCGACGGGGTAGCGGAAGGTGTTGGAGGGGGCCTGGTTGTCGGTGACGCCGGTCATGAGGTAGGTGGCGATGCGGTCGCCGTCATCGCCGGTGGGGCAGCTGACGACCACGTCGCGGAGGTCGTCGCCGTCCACGTCCCGCACCGCCATGGCGGTGGCGCACTGGGCGTTGTTGCCCGCCGGGGTGAGGGTGACGCCGTCGCCGGAGGTGAGGGCGAGGCCCAGGATGTTGCCGCCCTCGAAGACGAGGCTGCGACCCGGGCCGCCTGGGCCGAGGGTGTCGGGTGCGCCGACGACGAACTCGCTGAAGCCGTCCCCGGTGAGGTCGTCGAGGACGCCCACGGTCCAGCCGAAGCCCGCCGTCCCGGGGAGGCTGGAGGTGATGCGGACGACGCCGTTGGCTGTGTTGGTGAGGTCGCTGCCGATCCCGGTCGCCACGGTGAGATCCGACCAGGTGGTGCGGCCCGTGACGACGACCACCGACTGCCCCGCAGTGCCCGGGGCGCCGATGAGGATGTCGTTGAGCCCCTCCCCTGCGCGGTCGGTGATGTTGCCGCCGCCCGCGATGTAGTAGCCGAAGAGGCCGAGCCCTGCGACGGCGGGGCCGGTGATCTTGGCGGCGGGGGCGCCGGTGAAGCCGAGCTGATCGACGCCGAGGTAGACGTAGACCCGCCCGGGCTGGGCGGCGAAGGGCGCGGCGCCGACAGCGAAGTCGTCGATGCCGTCGCCGTTCACGTCGCCCAGCGGCGCGACGGAGATGCCGAAGTTGCCGCCTTCGGCCAGGGTGAGGGGGACGAGGTCGGCGGGGGTCTGATCCTGGAGCGAGGCGAGGTCCTCGCGCCCGAAGAAGAGGAAGAGCTGGTCGCTGGTGTAGTCCCCGAAGACGACGTCATCGAAGCCGTCGTTGTTGACGTCGCCCACGCCCGTGATGGTGATGCCGAACTGGTTGCCGGTGGTGTCTCCGAGGATGCGGGTCTCCTTCAGCTCGGTGCTGGCCTCGACGAAGGCGTAGTTGGCGGCGCGCTGCCCGACGTCATCGACGCCGCGGACGGCGAGGAACCAGCGGGCGCTGAAGGAGTTGGCGGCGAGGTAGGTCCAGGGGAGGCGATCCACGGTGTAGACCTCGGTCCCGCTGGCGTCCACGGTGGCGGGGATGGTGTCGATCCGGACGCCGGCGGTGAGGCCGGGCATGCCCTGGGAGTCGCGGGGGAAGCGCCAGATCTCCCAGGAGGTGACCGTGCCCATGCCGCCGTCGTCGCCCGCGCCGGTCCACGAGAGGGTGGTCTGGCCGGAGCGGCGGTTCTGGACCTCCGCGGTGAGGGTGGGGATGCCCGGCGGGGTCAGGTCCACGTCGAGGGCGAAGGTGTCCTCGATGACGCGGCCCACGGTGTCGGTGAGGGAGACGGTGACGGTCTGGGCGCCCTCGGGGAAGACGAGGTCGCAGAGCTGCTGGCTGGCGCCGGTGGCGTCGATGCCCATCGCGATGGGGGCGGCGCCGAGAGAGGAGGTGACGGCCAGGAGGCCGCCGTCGGCGCCGCTGGTGGAGACGACGATGCAGGTCGTGAGGCCGGGGGCCGCCGGGGCGAGGTCGTCCATCGGCCCCAGGACCACGGCGTCCCCGGCGGGGTCGTCGATGGTGAGGGTGGGGGCGGTGATGTCCACCACGAGGGTGATCGGGCCGACCGTGTTGGACTCGCCGTCGGGGTCCGCGACCTGGAGGTTGACCTCGTAGGTGGCGCCGTCGGGGAAGGCCACGCCGGAGAAGGTGACGGTGCCATCGGCGGCGACGGTGGCGGTAGCGCGCTCGCCGCCCATGTCGCTGAGGCTGACGGTCTGGCCCGCGCAGCCGCCGATGTCGGTCACTACAGCCGAGAAATCAAGCGCGACGCCGTTGGACGGATCGCCGTCATTATCGTCCAGCACGACGAGCTGATCGTTCATCGGCTGCACCCGGACCAGGCCGCAGCCCTCGAAGTCCACGCTGATCGTGACCGGCGCCGAGGTGCCGGTCATCCCCGAGGCTCCCTCGATGATCGCGATGAAGGTCGTCGCGCCACGCCCCAGCGTCACCGGGAGGAGCGCCAGGTTGTCCGCGCCGCAGGTGCCCTGGGCCAGCGTCGCGCCCGTGCCGTCCTGGAGCGTGACCGCCGCGCCCACCTCCGAGCAGGAGGCGCTCACGAGGGTCTGGAAGCCCGGCGTGGTCGCGTTGGCCGGGTCCTCGGCGCCGAGGCTCACGCCGTCCGCCGGGGAGGTGATCTCCACCGTGGGCGCGCTGTCTGCGAACGAGATCTGCGCCGACCGCGTGATCATCGACGGGTTGCCGCAGGCGTCCTCCACCTCGACGACCAGGGTCGCCTCGCCTTCGCTCGCGAAGGTGACCTCGCCCAGCGCCACGCGGCCCTGGTCGTCCGGCGCCCCCGCCGCGACCTCCTCGCCGTTGAGCGTCACGCGGATCGAGGCGCCCTCGTCGAGGCCCTGCGTTACAATGACAATATCTTGATACTGGATGCCGTCGCTGATGTCGCCGTTGACGTCATCGGCGCGGCCGAGGGTCTGCCCCTCGGTGAGCCCCTCGACGTCCGCCGAGGGCGCGGCGGTGTCCACGGTCCAGGTCAGCGGCTCGCCGGTGAAGGAGAAGCCGCCGCGGCTGCCCGAGAGGCGGAGGGTGTTGTCGCCCTCGTTGAGGGTGGCGATGAGCGTGGCGACGCCGTCCTGGGGGGTGACGGGGAAGGCGACGTCGTTGACCTCCAGGGCGGCCAGCTCGCAGCCCGTGGTCAGGGTGAAGGCGACCTGGAAGCCGTCGGCCACCGGGTCGGCGTCCTCGCTGGCCGCGTTGGAGTCGCAGGCGTCCTCCAGCGGGAGGGGGTCCAGGACCACCGCGCAGGCGTCGGGGTCGCCCAGGCTCACGCTCACCGTCAGGCTCGCGTCGCCGCTGTTGTCGCAGGCGTCCTCGGCGCGGGCGGTGAGGGTCTGCTCCCCCGCCAGGCCGAAGGTCACGTCCGCGAAGGTCGCCACGCCCGCCGCGTCCACCGGCGCGGTGCCGACCTGCTCGCCGCCGATCTCCAGGGTGACGTTCTCGCCTTCGTCCAGGCCCTCGGCCTGGACGAGCACGGCGGCGAGCTGGATGCCGTTGGTGAGGTCGCCGTCCGCGTCGTCCGTCGGGCCGACCTCCTGGTCTGCCGCGAGGCTGGTGAAGGTGAGGGCCGGGGCGAGGGTGTCCACGTTGTAGGTGAGGGTGTCCCCCTCGAAGTCGAAGCCCTCCACCGCGCCGCTCAGGCGGAGGGTGTTGTCGCCCTCCTCCAGGCTGACGGTGAAGGTGGCGCTGCCGTTCACCACGTCCGCCTCCGGGAGCGCGTCGCCGTTGAGGCGGAGCTGGGCGGTGTCGCAGTCGCCGGTGGCCGTGAAGGTGACCTGGACGCCGGGCGTCTCCGGGTCCTCATCCGAGCCGCCCGAGAAGGTGCAGAGGCCGGGGTCCGGCACCGGGGAGAGGTCGAGGGCGCAGCTGGGCTCCTGCTCCTCCTCGAAGGTGACGGTCGCGCGGTCGCGCGCGACCACCTCCCCGTCCGCCTCCACCTCCACCTCGATCTCCAGCTCCTCGCCGGGCTCGAACTCGGCGGTAGCGGCCTCGAAGGTGGCGCTGGTGTCGCCGTCGGACTCCAGCTCCGCGACCTGCTCGCCGTTGAAGGAGAGGCGGAGGGTGTCGCCCTCCTCGACCTCCGCGAGGCGGACCTCGACGTTGAGCTGGTAGCCGTCGGTGTCGGCGTCGAGGTCGTCGGCGGCGCGCAGGGTGGCGCCGTCGGCGGGGCGACGGATGGTGATCTCGGGCTGGGGCGGCTCCTCGTCGCCCTCGACGGTGACGGTGACCGAGGAGGAGAGGACCAGCTCGCCGCTGGCGTCGAGCAGCTCGGCGCGCAGCTCGACCGCCTCACCGACCGGGATGGTGAAGGTGGGGCCGGAGCCGGAGTTGAAGGTGTAGACGCCGGCGCCGTCCACCTCCAGCGTGGCCGTCTCGTCCGGGGTGCTGCTGCCCGCGTCCGCCCGCGCCGCGAGCTGGAGGGTGCCCTGGGTGAAGGAGCGGACGTCCAGGCGGATCGCGGGCTGGATGCCCTCCAGCGTGTTGCGCAGGTCGTCCGCGGGGGTGAGGGTGGCGCCGTCCGTCGGCGCCAGGAAGGCCAGCGAGGCGACGGGCGTGGGGTCGGCGCCGGTGTCGTCGCACTCGCAACCCGCGAGGGTGCCGACAGTGGCGATAAGCCCCGCGGAGAGGACGCGGAGCGTGCCCAGGCGCGGGGTGGAGGTGTTGGGGCTGGGTATCATGGGGGCTTCCTCGGGGGCAGCGCGGCGGTGTGCGGTCCTGTCCAGACCGGCGCGCCGTGACGTTACATCGAACGATGTGGAGGCTTGATGCGCTCCATATCCAGAGAGCTTAGTAGGGACGTCGCGCGGGCGCAAGCCAGCGCTCAGGGGGAGGGTGCGACGACCTCCAGGATGCCGCGCGCGACGGCGTCCTGGAGGAAGGCCTGGATGGCCTGGGTGGCCTCCTCGGGGGTGACCTCGTAGCGCGCCAGCGTGGTCTGGAGCAGCTCCTCCGCAGAGGCGCCCTCCCCTGCGCAGGCCGCGTAGAGGTCAGCGGCGGTGCCGTTGAGCCGGTGAATCTGAGAAGACTGAGGCGTTATGACGGCCATAACGCCCTGGACGTTCCGCGCGGGGAGGTTGCGTCGCTGTCGGTAGCGTGTGGTCACGCGTGCTCCGGTGGGTGGAGGTGGGGGCGCCCGAGAGGCCCGCTCGGGCGGAGGCAACGCTCACAGCGGAGGAGGATAGGGCGCGCAGGGCGCGGCGTCAACGGCGTCGTCGGAGGAGGAGGACGAGGGGGAGCGCGCCGAGGAGGGCGAGGGGCGAGAGGTCGCGGGCGGCGGGGATGGAGCAGGCGCAGGAGCGGGCCTTGGGGGGGGCGACGGGCGCAGGCGCGGGCGGGGTGATGAGGATCTCGAGGCGGGCGACGCCTGCGGGCGGGACGCGGGCGAGGTGGACGAGGCTCCTGGGGTTGGTGTAGTCGGGCTGGGCGCTGATGGCGGCGTCGAGGAGCTTGCGGGCCTGCTCAGGCTGGTTGCGGTCGAGGGCGATGAGGGCGAGGAAGGGCTGGGCGAGGGGCGCGTTGAGGGGGTTGGCGGCCTTCTCCTGGAGGATTTTTTCGGCGTCGTCGAGGCGTCCGCGGGCGCGGAGCAGCTCGGCCCAGGCGAGGGCCTCGTAGAGCTGGGCGGGCAGCTCCTTGCGGGCGCTGGTGAGGAGGGGTTCGGCCTTGTCGGGGTTGCCCTGGAAGAGCCAGCGGACGCCTGCGGCGTAGGCGACCTGGGGGGCGAGGCGCGTCTCGGGGGTGGGCTGGGCCTTGGCGATGGTCTTGTCGGCGTCGTCGTAGCGTCCGGCGAAGGTGTAGGCGAGGATGAGGCCGCTGAGGGCGAAGGCGTCGCCGGGTCGCTTGACGGTGAGGTCTTCGTAGAGTGCGATGGTCTTGTCGTGCTGGCCGAGGGCGAGGAGCGCGTTGGCGAGGTTGAAGCGTCCGTTGGCAGCGCGGGGGTAGAGCTCGGTGTAGCGCTCCAGGACGGCGACGGCGTCTTTGTAGCGGTTTTGTCCGATGTAGAGGGCGCCGAGGTTGTTGAGGGCGGTCTTGTCGGCGGGGTCCAGCTCCAGGGCGCGCTTGTAGGCGGCGATGGCGCGCTGGGGGTCTTTGTCGAGGGTCTGTGCGAGGCGGTTGTGGACCTGGGGGTCGTTGGGGAAGCGGCGGGTGGCCTCTTCGAGGATGGCGAGCCCCTTGGCGTTGTCCTTGTTCCGCTGGTGGAAGCTGGCGAGGTAGAACCAGGGCTGGACGCTGTCGGGGCGTAGCTCGGTGAGGCGGGTGAGGATCTCGAGGGCTCGGGGGGTGCGCTGGGTGCGCTCCAGGAGGAGGGCGTAGTTGAACATGGCCTCCTCGTAGGCGGGATCTTCGGCGTAGATCTCGACGAAGAGCTTCTCGGCGGGCTCGAGCTGGTTCTTCTGGAGGAGCGCGGTGGCCTCGCGGGCCTTCTGGCGGAGGGCGTCGCTGACGGGGTGTGCCTGGGGAGGTGCGGAGCCGTTGGAGGCGTTATTGGATACACCGATTGACGCGTTATTGGATACACCGTTTGACGCGTTATTGGATACAGCGCCCTGGGTGCCGTTGTTGGTGCTCTGGGCGGCGGTCTGCCCGGCGGCGCCCTGGGTGCCGTTGTTGGTGTGGGGTTGGGCAGAGGCGACGTGCGTCGAGGCGAGGAGGAGGGCGGCGGCGGCGAGGGCGGTGAGGGCTTGGCGTCGCATGGACGTCTCCGAGGCAGCGCGTGGTCGAGCGTTGTGCTGGGGGCGCGTCGCCCCGTGCTGTGGAGGGTTATAGCGCGGCGGTGTCGGGCGGTGCAACGTCATCGTCGGGCGGCGTGTAGGCGGGGAGGACGCGGAGGATGCGGACGGCGAGCTGTCCCTCTGCGTTGACGAGCTCTCCGACAGCGAGGTCGCGATCTCCGACGGCGAGGGTGACCGGGATGTGGTCTTCGCGGAGGGGGAGGTCGAGGAGGTCGCCGGGCTGGAGGTGGGCCAGCTCGTCGAGGGGGAGGGTCCAGCGCGCGACGCGGAGGTGGACCACGACGGGGAGGTGGGCCAGCTCGGCGGGGTCGAGGGTGCTGGGGCGGTGTCCTGGGTCGGGGTGGGTCATGGCCTTGACCTCGGGGGTGTGTGGGAGTCGGTGGAGGAGGCGCAGGGTGCGCGGCGCGTCGAGGCGGAGGCGTGTCGCCCAGAGGGGCGCGCCGGGTGGGCCGAGGGTGGCCTCGCAGCGCGCGTCAGCG
>CAUJGC010000504.1 GCA_963169075.1 Myxococcota bacterium | reverse complement strand
CGCGACGCTCCCCACCGCCGCCCGCATCCACCGCGAGGCGCGCACCCTCAACCGCGTCCTCCTCCGCCTCGGCGCCTTCGAGGCCGCGGACTTCAAGGCGCTCCAGCGCCACATCCGCGCCCTCGATCTCAGCGGGCTCCTCCGCCCCGGCGCGCCGCTCCACGTCCACGCCACCTGCCACCGCTCCCGCCTCTACCACACCGGCGCCATCGCGGAGCGCGTGGCGCTGGCCCTCGACGCCCCCCTCGCGGACGCCGCCGCTGCCGACCTCACCCTCTTCCTCCGCTTCGAAGACGACCGCTGCGAGGTCAGCGCCGACATGTCCGGCGACCTCCTCCACAAGCGCGGCTACCGCGACGACGTCGGCAAGGCGCCCCTCCGCGAGACGACCGCCGCCGCCATCCTCCTGGCCTCCAGCTACACCGGCGCCGAGCCCCTCGTCAACCCCGCCTGCGGCACCGGCAGCCTCGCCGTCGAAGGCGCCCTCATCGCCCTCCGCCGCGCACCCGGCGCCCAGCGCGCCTTCGCCTTCCAGCGCTGGCCCCTCGCCAGCGACCTCCCCGACCTCGCCTCGCCTTCAGCCCCCCCCATCACCACCTTCCCCGTCACCGCCTTCGACACCGACCCCGCCGCCCTCCAGGCCGCCCGCGACAACGCCGCCCGCGCCGGCTGCGCCGAGGCCATCGAGTTCGCCCACCGCGACCTCGACCCCCTGATCGTCCCGGCGACCCCTGGCCTCATCGTCTGCAACCCCCCCTGGGGCCACCGCCTCGGCAGCCGCAAGAGCCTCCAGAGCTTCTACCACCGCCTCGGCCAGAGCTTCGCCCCCCTCCACGGCTGGCGCGTCGCGCTCCTCTCCGCCGACAAGCCCCTCCGCCAGACCTTCGAGCGCAGCCTCCAGCGCGGCCCCTCCCAGCTCCGCACCTTCCTCCAGGGCGGCCTCCGCGTCACCTGGACGCTCTATCACATCAAGTCATAACAATTAGCATCAAAAACAATCATATTCAAGGTTGATCTCACCCGCTCCCCTCCCACCCGCTCCCCTCCCACCCGATCTTGTCGGTGCCCCCCCGTCACGGGGGGGGCCGGGGCCGTTCGTCGGGCGATAGCCCGACGTTACGGCCCCGGGGGGGGCACGCGGCGCGGCCTCAGCCGGTGAGGCGCTTCTTCATCTCGTCGCGGTCGGTGGCGTGGAGCAGCGCCTCCTCGGCGGTGATCTGGTTCTTGCGGACCAGCTCGTGGAGGGAGTCCACCATGGCGAGGTTGCCGCGCGCCCGCCCGGTGGTCAGGGTCGTGCCGAGCTGCTGGGTCTTGCCCTGGCGGATCATGTTCCCGACAGCGCCGTCTGACACGAGCACCTCGAACGCCGCGATCCGTCCGCCGCCGCGGCGGCGGCAGAGGCTCGGGGTGATGACCGCCTGGAGCACCTCCGCGATGACGGAGCGCGCCATGTCGCGCTCCTCCGCCGGGAAGAGGTCCACCATCCGGTCGATGCTGCCGATGGCGGAGCCGGTGTGCAGCGTGCCCAGCACGAGGTGACCGGTGTTGGCCGTCTCCAGCGCCAGCCGGAGCGTCGCCAGATCCCGCATCTCGCCCACGAGCACGATGTCGGGGTCCTGGCGCAGCGCGGCGCGCAGGGCGCGCTCGAAGCTCTGGGCGTGGCGCCCGACCTCGCGCTGGTTCACCAGCGCGAGCTTGCTGGGGTGGATGAACTCGATGGGGTCCTCCAGCGTCACGATGTGCTCACGTCGCGTCGCGTTGATGTGATCAATCATGGAGGCCAGCGTCGTGGATTTCCCACAACCAGTAGGCCCCGTCACCAGGACCAGGCCGCGCTTGAGGCGGCAGAGGTCGCCCACCACCCGCGGCAACCCAAGCTGCTGGAGCGACGGCACGGTGGGCGGGATGAGGCGCATCACCGCGCTGTAGCCCTGCTCGTCCTCGTAGAGGTTCACCCGGAAGCGCGCGATCCCTTCGGCGGTGAAGGTGAAGTCCACGTCTTGATGCTCCTGGAGCACCGCCATGATGCGCTCCGGCAGCCCGGCGGTCAGCAGCTCGAAGGCCTCGCGTGGCTTGATCGGCGGGATGTCCTCCAGCGCGTGCATCTCGCCGTAGAGCCGCCAGCGCGGCGCCTGGCCCGCCGCCAGGTGCAGGTCGGACGCCCCCTCCGCCATCATCCGCTCCAGGAGCGGGTAGAGGCGCTGGCGTTGCGCGGCGGCGACCTCCTCCGGGCTCGCCGCCGTCGCTGAAGTGGCCGCCGCAGGCGCGGGCGCAGGCGGCGCCGCCTCCGGGGCGCCCAGCGCCGAGCGCTGGAGCACCCGCTCGAAGAGCGCGTGGGCGATCCGCACCGGCCGGAGCTGGAAGCCCGGCAAGAAGCGCTGGAGCGCGCTCAGGATGTGCGGCGCCGGATCGTGCACGAAGCCGACGGTCAGCGTCCCCTCCTCCTGCTTCAAGGGGAGCACCTGGTGGCGGTGGATCAGCTGCGCTGGCAGGAGGTGCATCAGCTCGGGGGAGGGCAGGGTGCCCTCCTCGGAGCGCGGCAGCTCCACCATGCGGCTGGTGTCCACCAGGCGCCGCGCCAGCACCCGGCAGAGGCGCTGGGAGAAGCCGCTCACCTTGTCCAGCAGGAGCTGGAAGCTGGCCTGCTCGAACTCCAGCACGAAGAGGCGGCTCTGCGCCACCACCCGCGCCGTCCGGGGCTCGTCCAGCAGCAAGCCCAGCTCCCCGATGGCGTCGTAGGGCTGGAGGCGCGACACCTCGATCCCCTCCTCCTGCCCCGGCTGCGGCACCACCACCGACGCGCGCCCCCGCAGGATCATGAAGAAGGCGTCCGAGCGCGTCTGGGCCTCGACAACCCGCTCCCCAGGCGCATATTCAAAGATCCGGCCGTGGGAGAGGACGATCTCGCGGTCGGCCACCCCGAGGGTCGAGAAGAGGTCGGATTGCTGCATGGCCTCCAGCGCGGCGTCGCGCAGCGGCCCGTGGACTTGATGCTCGTTCATTGCGACGCTCCAGGCTCCGGGATGTCCAGGGAAGGTGCTTCACCTCACCCCCGACCCTGCCACCGACGCCGCGCCCTCGTCAACCCCCACCCCCCGCCCCCGCCATGTGCACCCTCTTCGCTGCCGTCTCACCCCACCTCCTCCTCCTCGCCGGGAACCGCGACGAGTCCTTCGCGCGCCCTCCGGCGCGCCTGCCCTTCGCTGCGGAGGTCGATGGCGTCGGCGTCCTCTGGCCGCAGGACCCCCAGGGCGGCGGCACCTGGACCGCCGTGACCACCCGCGGCCTCGCCTTCAGCCTCCTCAACGACTACGGCTCCCCCTGGACCCCGCCCGCCCCCGCCCGCTCCCGCGGGCTCCTCATCCCCGCCCTCGCCTCCGCCGCCTCGCTGGAGGAGGTCGAGGAGCGCCTGCGCTCCCACGCCCTCCAGCGCGACCTCCCCCGCACCGCCGCCTTCCACCTCCACGTCGCCGCCTTCGACGCCCAGCGCGGCCTCCGCGCCGCGTGGCGCGGCGACGGCCTCCACCTCACCCCCTGGAGCCTCCCCGGCTTCGCGGCCAGCTCGGGCTACGATGAGGCCCGCGCCGCCGCCTCGCGCGGCGCGCTCCTCCGCCCGCTTCTCACCGGCGCGCCCCCCTCACCCGAGGAGGTCCTGACCGCCTTCACCGCCCACGACGCCGACCGCCCCGGCCCCTGGGGCGTCTGCATGCACGGGCCCCTCTCCCGGACGGTGAGCCACACCCAGCTCCTCGTGACCTCCGCAGAGATCACCCTCCGCTACCTCGACGGCCAGCCCTGCCAGACCCCCGCCTGGACCTCCTGCCTCACTCTCCCGAGAACCCCCCGTTGATCTCCACCTCGCCGCGCAGCAGCAGCTCGTAGTTGAACTGGGACCAGCCCTCGTAGCCCGAGCACGCGACCTCGGCGGTGCCGAACTCCGTGAAGCGGCGGCGGACCTCCTCCACGTCGCTCCCCAGGTACACATACGGCGCCCGCGAGGTCATGTGGTAGAGGAAGCGCCGACACTCGGTAGACACCTGCTGCTGGTGCTCGTTGGGGCCGTGGACGATCAGCTCCAGGGGCGGGCACGTCGCCGGATCGTCCACCAGATGCGCATACATCCGCACGTCATACCCCACCGGGCACGTCGAGCCCGGCCGCGTGAAGCTCAGGTTCACCGGCGCCACATAGAACTCCCCCGGCAGCCCCTCGAAGGCCATGAAGCAGAACCCGTCCTCCACATGGCCGCCCCCATCCCCAAAGCGCACCCACGCCAGCACCGACGCGGGCGGCTCCCCCGTGCAGTCCCAGTCCGGGATCTGCACCGCCGCCTGCTGCGTCGTCGGGCAGGCCTCGTCCTGGCCGTCGCAGCTGTCGTCCACCCAGTCCCCGCACACCCCGTCCGCGCTCGGGAAGCGCGTCGGGTCCTCCGGCGCGCAGTCTCCGCCCACCGCCGCCAACCCCGGCCCCGGCGCCTGGCACGACGCCTCACCCGAGCCCACCCCGTCCCCGTCGCTGTCCGCGTAGAGGAGCTGGCACCCCTCGCACGCGTCGCACGGCGTCGGCGTCACCACGCTATTATTCGCGTTGTTGCCCGGATCGGTCGAGTTGTTCCCATTTGTAGAGCCGTTGTTGCCGCCGACGCTGTTGTTGGGGGTGCTGTTGTTGACGGCGCTGTTGTTGGCGCTGCTGTTGTTGGCGTTGCTGCTGTTGTTGGCGTTGCTGCTGTTGTTGCTCTCCTCACCGACCTCGACGGTCTCGCCGCAAGCGGCGAGGAGGAGGGCAGCGGCGAGGAGGCTCACGGGGGCGAAGCGGGCGGTCATGGGGTGGGCTCCTGGAGGGGGGGCTCAGTTGGCGGTGGTGAACTCGAAGCGGAAGTAGAGGGTGGCGTCGTAGTTGAGGCCGTTGAGGTCGTCGGGGTTGACGGGGGAGGCGCCGACGACGCTGCGCAGCTCCTGGGCGACCTGATCGGGGAGCATGTACTGGGCGGCGAAGTTGTCGATGGCGGCGTTCTTGGCGCCCGCGGCGGCCTGCTCGCCGGAGATGAGGTAGTGGTAGCCGACCTGCCCGGCGACGCCGATCGCGAAGATCTTGCCGAACTTGTAGTCCAGGGCGAGGCGCGCGCGGCCCAGGTTCCAGCCGAAGGCCAGGCGGCTCAGCTCGGCCTCTTGCTGGCTGTAGCGGTTGAACTCGTCCTCGGCGGCCATGAGGTCTTCAAACTGGCCGGACTCCTCGATGGCCTGGCGCGTCTCGGGGGAGAGGCGGTCGAAGTCCACGCCTGCGGGGGGATCGCCCTGCGGGAAGAGGAAGAGGATGGGGCCCGTGTAGGCGCCGATGTGGAAGCGCAGGTTCGTGCCGAAGGTCAGATCCACCCCCAGGTTCCCCGTGAAGAGCCACTGGTCCGGGATCGCGCCGCTCTTCGGGATCATCGAGGTGGCGTCCGCGAAGAGCGTGATCCCCAGGAACTCCAGCCCAGCCTCCAGCCCGCCGCCGAAGGGCTCGTCAAACTCCTGGAAGAGGTCGCTCTGCCCCGAGAAGTAGTTGCCGCGCGCCGCAAACCAGAACTTCAGCGCGTCCGCGTGCGCGACCCCCGGCAGCAAGGCCAGCGTCGTGAGGGTCGTGAGGAGGGCGGCGCCGACGGCGGGGGCGCGGTGGTCGTTGCGTCGCATGGCGTAGCAGGCTCCTGGGTTGGCGAGACATCATGAGCAGGTGCGCGGCGTCGCCGCGTGTCTGCGCGACAATGTAGCAGGCCGTGGAGGCTTTGGCGAGACCCCCCCGGCTGCGTAAGCTCCAGGCTTTGCCTGGAGCAACGCAGCCGGTCCCCCCTATGAAGGGGGGACACCGACGGGTCGCTGGGGGGCTGGGGGCGCTGGGGGAGGGGGCGCTGGGGGAGGGGGCAAACATCTAGCGCGGGAGGACGCTCCTGGCAGGGAGCATCATGAAGTCCGTACGAAAGCCGGTGCAATTCGTCGCGCAGGGGCAGTGGAGATAGCCTCCTCTGTAGCTGAAGGCGATGTAGGTCTCTCCCTCGACGATGAGCTTGAGGGGCTGGTTGGTGAAGATCCGATGCTCACCCCGATCATCGCGCACATACATCGGATAGGAGACCCACTGATAGGCGCAGGCTTGACTGTCGGCTGGAGCCGTCTCCACGATACGGCAACGCGCTGCGCTGGGACCCGCCTCATAATCGATCCGGATGCGTGGGGCGCACACCTCCTCAAACTCGACTGGATCTCCAAGGCAGTAGAAGCACTGATCCCCACCCTCAAACACGATCTGGCCTTCAGGGTTACGCAGCACGCTGTAACCACAGTCCGAGGTTGAGTTGGCCGTGACCGTGACGACGTCGCCTTCTTGGAGCCCTTGAAGATGACCTTGGACAATGCTTAAATCATCATAAGATATGAATGAGTATTGGGTTCCATCATGAGTCATCCAGGCCTTGTCCGCCAGCTCGCCACCTGATCTAACAAGCAGCACGGCAACGACTTGCTGACCCTCTAGACAAAGATAGTTCATCTATGTAGTTTTTGGTTTGGACAAAAACGAAATAAAAACACAAAGGATGAACTATGACT
>CAUJGC010000503.1 GCA_963169075.1 Myxococcota bacterium | reverse complement strand
TCAGACGCCTTCCTGGCCTTCACAGGTCGCGTTTGACCTCCACACGCCACAGCCGCGTGGCGGCGATGCTTCGAGCCCTTTGAAGTCAGAACGTCCAAAAACCTTATCCCACGACCTCTCACGGGGGGGACCGGCTGCGTTCCGCCGATGAGCGCAGCGAGGTCGGCGGTTACGCAGCCGGGGGGGTTGCAGGCGGGAGCACATCCTGTAAACCTCTCGGCATCTCTCGGCATCCTCCAGGTGGGTTCGGCCCTGCGCAGGCAGGGCGCTCAACATCTGAGAGGATTTTCAACGAAGAATGCATATATTTTGCGCTTGTGGGTCTTTGTGTCGCGTTGACGGGGTGCGGTGGTGACGAGGAGGACGGCGGAGGGGGAGGCGACGCGGCGGCAGACGCAGGAGAGAGCGGCGGCGAGGAGGAGTGGAGCCGGTCGCAGGTGGCGGCGAGCGCGTGCGTGTGCTGCCACTCGACGGAGGTGTCTCCGCGCGGCCCGTCCGGCTGGTACATGGAGGCCCCGGTGTGGACTGACACCGTGCCCGACGCCGGGCTGGCGATGCTGGCGGGGTGGGTGGACTCTGCCAGCTTCGGCGCCTTCCCGCCGGAGGAGAACAACGGCTTCGATCGGCACACCACGGGGCTGCCGACGACGGACATCCCGCGGATGCAAGCCTTCCTGGAGTCGCTGCTGCGCGAGCGCGGGGTCACGCGGGAGGAGGCCGCGGCGCTCACGCCCTTTGGCGGCCCGATCTACACGCAGTCGATCTTTGAGCCGAGCGCGTGCGCCGGGGAGGAGGGGGTCCGGGCGAGCGGTGAGGTGATCTGGAGCGGGCTGCGCTACGGGGAGCCCGCGCCCGGCACGGTGCAGCGGATCCCTGCGGAGGGCGCGGCGCCTGCGCTGGTCTCGGGCGAGCGCTACTACCTCTATGTCCTGCGAGACATCGGCGTCCCCATCACCCGCTGCCTCTTCACCGCCCCCTGAGCCGCCCAGGCCCCTGGATGGGGGTCTGGGGGCGCTGCCCCCAGCCGCCGGAGGCTCTCGAAAAACCCTCGCCAATAAAACAAAAATCAACATAAATTATATATAATTTATGTTGATTTTTGTTTTATTGAGGGTCGGGTTGCCTCCGGCGGCTGGGGGTAGCGCCCCCAGACCCCATTTATTTTGATGGTTTTTTCCTCCTCTTCTCCTCGTCTTTGATGAGCTTGATGTAGCGGTGCTCTGCGAGGGTGAGGAGGTCGGGGGTGAAGTGGGGGTTGGGGGCGTAGGTGACCCGGGCGAGGGGGTTGTCCTCACCCGGGGAGGGCGGGGTGTCGCTGTCGCGGAAGGCGTCGGCGAGGTCCTTGTCCTTGAAGATGTAGCCGTGGTGGGCGTAGGGGAGGTTGCGGCAGACGCGGAGGGCGTCGTCGGAGAGGTCGCGCAGCTCGGCGCGCAGCTCGTCTTCGGGGGTGGCGCCGACGAAGAAGAAGGTGCCGGGGCAGCCTGCGTTGAGGCCGAACTGGGCCTGGGCGAGGTTGACGTAGAGGTCTTCGCGGGGGGTCCACTGCTTCATGGCGAAGACGATCTCGGTGAGGGGGGTCTTGGGGGCGATGAGGCGCTCGGTGTAGGCGGCGAGCTGGAAGGCGCGGGGGTGGAGGAGCACCCAGGGGCGCTGGGCGGCGCGGATGGTGAAGCGGGCCTCTCCGATGGGGCCGCTCCAGAGGGCGCCGGTGCGGGTGATGTAGGTGATGAAGGGCCCATCGACGGAGACGCTCATGGCGTGGTTGTAGCGGTGGGTGACCTGGACGCGCTCGCGCGGCTGGAAGGTGACGGTGTAGAGGAAGACGCGGCCCAGGTGGGGGGCCCAGTCGTTCTTGGGGTCGACGGTGCCTGTCTTCTGGGGGACGGCCTGACCGCGGACGGTGGTGACCATGTCCCGGAAGTGTCCGCCGTCGGCGGCGCAGTCGGCGTCGGGGTGGCAGTGCTCCTCGGGGAAGCCGAGCTGGAGGGTGACGACCTCGTCGGTGGGGTTCTCGAAGGTGTAGAGGGCGGTGATGTGCCAGCGGTCGCCGCGCTGCTCCAGGGTGATGTCCTCGGCGGCCATGCGGACCCGCGTCTCCTGGAGGGGGATCAGCTCGGCGCCCTGGCCGCCGAAGGTGGAGTCATTGGCTGCGGCGGGGGCGGGCATCAGCGCGGCAGCGGCGAGGAGGAGGAGCGCGGCGTGGTGGGGGCGTCTCATGGGGGGACTCGGTCTGGTGCGGTGTGGAGGTCTATCGCTCGTGGCGCGTGTCCGCTATGGTGCTGGGGTGGGGGGGACATGACGTCAGGACGCCAGCCAGGAGCCCGAAGCGATGGAGCCAACCCCGAAGCCGCGCGTGATTATTCGCCGCTGCCCCGACTACGACGTGGCGCGGATCACCCAGATCCTGCTGGATGGCCTGGACGCGCTGGAGCTGCGCCCCTTCGGGCGGACGCTGGTGAAGCCGAACGTGGTGGCGTCGGGCGCGCAGTTCCCCAACGCGTACACGCGCCCGGAGTTCATGGAGGCGATGCTGCGGGCGCTGAAGGCGCGAGCCGGGGCTGACGTGGAGGAGATCGCGGTGGGCGAGCGGTGCGGGATCACGATCCCGACGCGCTACGCCTACGAGGGCGCGGGCTACTACGCGATGGCCGAGCGGGTCGGCGGTGTGAAGCTCTATCACTTTGACGAGGTGCCGCAGGTGGAGGTGCCGCTCTACCACCCCGAGCGCCTGCGCGACGCGATCTTCATCCCGGAGCCGGTGGTGAAGGCGGACTTCTTCGTGAACTGCCCGAAGTTCAAGGCGCATCCGTGGACGACGGTGACGTTCACGATGAAGAACTACATCGGGATCCAGGACGACCGGCATCGGCTGATCGATCACGATCACAAGCTCAACGAGAAGGTGGCGGACCTCCAGTATGTGGTTCAGCCGCAGTTCTGCGCCATCGACGCCATCACGGCAGGCGAGGGGCGGATGCTGACGCCGATCCCCTTTGATCTGGGGCTGGTGATCATGGGGAACAACCAGCTGGCGTTTGACGCGGTGTGCTGTCAGATCATCGGGATTGATCCGATGGAGGTGGATCACCTGCGGCTGGCCTTTGAGCGGGGCTTCGGGCCGGTGTCGATGGAGGAGATCAGCCTGGAGGGGGACGTGACGCTGGAGGAGGCGCAGGCGCAGGCGTCGGGCTTCCGGACGGGGTTGATCCGGGTGGAGGACTACTTCAAGGACACCCACATCCGCGCCTACGCCGGGCCGCCGCCGAGCGACGAGGTGGACTACTGCTGGGGGGGATGCCCCGGCGCGATGGAGGAGGCCATCGAGATCGTGCGCCAGTTCGACGCGGGGGCGGACGCGCGGATGCCGCCGCTGCACATCGTCTTCGGGCGCTACGAGGGGGAGATCCCGGCGGCGCCTGGGGAGAAGGTGATCTTCATCGGGGACTGCACGACCTTCCACGGGAAGATCAACGGCGAGGAGGTGGAGATCCCGAGCCTCTATGTGGATCGCTCCCGGCTGGACCCGCACCAGGCGAAGGGCGGCGACATCTTCATGAAGATGGCGAACGTGGCGCTGCGCTACTGGGAGAGCCGGGAGGAGCCCTTTATCCGCATCCAGGGTTGTCCGGTGAGCGTGGCGGAGCAGGTGTTGTTGCTGGTCTTCTATGGGAAGGCGCGCAACCCGTACCTGGACCCGGAGAACGCGGCGCGCTTCACGATCCCCTACTTGAACTGGCGGGTGCGCCAGCTCGTCCAGCGCCTCCAGGGTCAGCCCTACCAGATCCCGGGGGAGGCGAGCCGGGGAGCGGCGAGGCCGCCGCAGAGCTATCCGTGAGGGGGGGGCTGGGGGCAGCGCCCCCAGCCGCTGGAGGCAAGCTCTCTGGGCCTCCGTCGCTCACCGCATGGGCAGCTCGACCTGGCCCAGGTCTTTGTTGCAGGCGCTGGCGGGGAGATCGAGGGCGATGCGGACCTGCTGGTAGCGCTGGGGGTTGGGCGGCGTGATCTGCTGGTTGAAGCCCAGCTCGCCTTTGACGACGGTGGCGTCCTTGGGGATGACGAGCTGGGTGATGGTGAAGCGGCTGCCGTCGGCCTGTCCGTCGAAGAGCTGCTCGGAGGTGCTGAGGCGCTCGGCGGGGTACCAGGCGACGTCGAGGCGCTCGATGGAGGCGCCGTCGGCGCCGACGAGCTGCCCGGTGATCGTGCAGGAGACGGGCTGCTCCTGGCTGCCGAGGCCGGAGAGGTCCCCGAGGGCCTGGAGTTCGGCGCAGCCCAAGGCGAGGGCGAGCGCAGCGGTGGGGGCGAGCGTCAGGAGGGTGCGGCTTGGGCGCAGGGTCATGGCTCCTCGCGGGTGGTGGGCGCACCGAAGGGGGCGCCGTGCGGCGGGGAGTGTAGCCAAAAGCAGCGCAAGAAAGAAGCGATGAGGCCGCGCGCGCTCGTCCGGGGGTGTACCACCTGAGTATCCAGAAGATTCGTGGCGGAGCGCGCAGCGGCCTCATCGGCGTGGAGCCTTCAAGCAGCCGCCATGCCAGGAGGTGAGAGGCGAAGGGCGCGCGCAGGGAGGGGCGCCCCCCTCGCCTGGACTAGCCTGCGCGCTCGTGCTTTATCCCTGCGTCGCGTCAGCTGACGCCCACGGGCAGCTCCGAGAGCTTGCGGACGACCACCGAGGCCGCGACCATGCCGAAGACGCTGGTGACGAAGGCAGCGCTCCCGTCGATGAGGTTGCGGGAGTCGCAGGTGTGCACGTCGTTGGCCTTGCTGGGGCAGACGCAGAGGAAGCCGTTGGAGAGGGCGTCGTAGGAGAGCTCCTTGGGCCAGGTGCGCTCCTCGGGGCTGTAGACGGCGAGGATGCCGGTGTCCTGCTTGGCGTCGATGGTCATGTGGTGGTTCTTGCGGAGGTACTTGCGGACCTCGCGGGCCATGGGGTCGCCGTGGGTGTGGGCGAGGTCCGCGATGCGGACCTGGGTGGGATCGACCTTGCCCGCGGCGCCCATGCTGCTCACGATAGGGATCTTGCGCTCGTGGCAGGTGGCGATGAGGTGGAGCTTGGCGGTCATGTTGTCGATGGCGTCCACGACGAAGTCGGGCTCATCTTCCAGGAGGGCGTGGGAGGTGTCTTTGTTGTAGAAGGCCTTGATGGGGATGATCTCGGCCTCGGGGTTGATCTTGCGGCAGCGCTCGGCCATCTCGTCGCACTTGGGCTGGTTGTAGGCGCCCTTCATGGCGTGGAGCTGGCGGTTGACGTTGGTGACGCAGACCTCATCAAAGTCCACGAGGACGAGGCGTCCGACGCCGGAGCGGACGAGGCCCTCGGCGGTGAAGGAGCCGACGCCGCCGAGTCCGAAGATGGTGACGGAGCTTCGGGCGAGGCGCTCCATGGCGCTCTCTCCGAGGAGGCGGGCGGCGCGGTCCCAGCGTCGATGGAGGCGCCAGGGCTTATCGCCGCGCTTGCGCTGGGCCTCGGCCTGGGCGTTGGCCTCCGCGATCCAGGCGCGCATGGCCTCGGCGCGGGCGGCGGCGGAGGGGCAGGCGTGGCCGCAGGGTGTCTTCTCGGCCTCAGCGCCCGCGTAGTCGGCGTGCTGGGAGCAGGCGACGAGGCGCTCCTGGCTGCACCCCTCGGCGTCCTCGTGGTGGTGGTGGTGGTCGCAGGCGGGAGAGGGGGAGAGGGGCTCGGTGGTCATGGCAGATCGCCCTCCGCGGGCGCCGTTGACAAGGGGGGAGCGATGAGGGATACCGGGGGTGGACCTTTCGGAGCACGCCCCTCGGAGTGAATAGACGGCCATCGGCCAGGATTCAAGTCCTCCTCACAGCGCGCGCGCATTCTCTGCCGTTGAGCGGGGCGGGGAGGGTGCGCTCGGGGTTCACCCCTACTGGAAAAAAAAAGCCACAAGGTAATTGCCAAACGCTCCGGGGTGCCCTATATTATGAACCAAGCCGGTATACAGGGCGGTACGACGGCTCCTTCCAAATTTCCTGCCCCTCTGCCTCGCGAGAGCACGCAATGAGGCAGAGTTTCCTTCCTTAACGCTCCGAGTCCTTCGGAGTCCTGTCCTCAAACAACCTTCCTGCTCGGTCCTTTCCCCTCCGCCCCTCGGATGGGGGGAAGGGACCACTCGCCTTTTCTTGGTCCCTCCCCGGTGTGTCGAGCGGCTCAGTGCCGAAACTCCATGCCGAAGCCGACCATGGGCCCGCCGTAGCTGATCTCTTCGACGCAGGTGTACTCGTAGGTGGTGCTGCCGCCGGTGTTGGGGTCGTAGTTGTACCCGGTGCAGGTCGTCTCCTTCTCTCCGAAGAGGCCCGCGCCGCCGAGCGAGGGGGTGATGAAGATGGAGCCGCTGCCGCCGTTGCCCCGGACGAGGACGCGGAGCCCCAGCTCGCCATAAGCGTAGCCTGCGACGCCGCCGCCGCCGCGCGCGAGGAGCCAGGAGCGATCTGCGACGGGGATCTGGAGGGCCGCGGTGGTGCCGCCGTAGTTGAACTGGTCGTCAAAGACGAGGAAGGTGTTATGGACGGTGAGGTTGAAGCCGTCCACAGCGCCCAGGCGGACGAGCTGCGCGATGGAGAGCCCCGAGCGGACGCGATCGAACTCGGGCGGGGTGACGCCGCCGCCGGAGTCGCTGGCCGCCACAGCGAAGCCGTCCTCGATGCTGTCGTTGACGGCGGACCAGCCGAGGCCGAGGCCGACCTCGAACATCTGGGTGTCGTAGGCGACGGCGAGGTTTCCGGCGAAGGCGACGATGTTGCCGTCTCCGGCGAGCCCGATGCCTGCGGGCTCCAGCAGGGCGAGAACGTGAATGTTCTCGCTGCGATAGCCGAAGCCCGCATCAGAGACCATGCCGACGCCGAAGTCTCCCAGCGCGAAGAAGGGGCGCGCGACGAAGCTGGTCTCGTAGAGCCCGGAGACGCGGGGGGGGCGGACCAGGGAGCTGGTCAGGGCGCGGGTGGTGGGGCGCGCCAGCGCGCCGACCGGGACGCTCTCGTTGAGGCCGAGGCGCAGCTTGGCGCGCTCCTCGGAGACGGTGATGACCTCGGCCACGGCGAGGCGGTCCTCGCGGATGGCGCTCTGACCGCCGCCGAGGTCCTCGGGGGCCTCCAGATAAAGCTCGACGCGGTGCCCCTTCTGGACGCCGTGGAGGGTGCCGAGGGTGATCACCAGCTCGCCGCCGCCTGCCTCGACGACCTCGCCTTGGGGCGTCGCGGGGGCGGGGTCGGGCTGGGGGGTGGGGTCGGGCTGAGGGGTCGTGTCGGGGGTGGGGAGGTGGACCTCGACGGTGGCGGCGCGCTCGCGGTCCGTGAGGGCCGCGGCGCCGTCTGGACGGCTCACCGGGACCGCCGCGGTGCGGTTCAAGCGGGCCCAGATCTGCCCGTCCTGCTCGAAGAGCCCCACCACCTCGCCGTCCAGGTCGCGGACGCCCTCAAGGCGCGGCTTGAGAGGATCGGCCAGGGTGTAGACGCGGAGCCCCTCGGCGCCGCAGGCGACGTAGAGGGCGCCCTTGTAGGCGCGCAGGGCCTGGCCGGTGCAGCCGAGGGGGGTGTTGACCGCTTCGCCTTCGGAGGGCTTCGCGGCGAGGAGATCCCCTTCGGGGCGGCTGACGAGCTGGTAGGTGACGGTGATGGGGGTCTTGACCTTGATCTCGGGCCTGGGCTGAGCTTCGACCTGCTCAGGAAGGCTCAACCCCAGGAGCGCGACGGCTCCCAGCAAGGTGAGGGCTTGAACGGGGCGCATGGTGGACTCCTCGTGCTGTGGATCCAGCGGCACGCTGGGCGCGAGCGCTCTTTTAGCGCAACCCCCAGCAAGAAGCGACAGCCCCGACGCGCACGCGAGGGAGCTACGAAGCCGAGGGAGCCAGCGCCGCGCGTATCCGCTCCAGATCGACGCGCCCCGCGCGGAGGCTGAGGACGTAGATCGCGATGCCCCAGAGGAGAGGGACGACGCCCAGCGCGAAGGGGAGCCCCGGATCGGGGGCGTGCGAGGCGAGGCGCCACGCGCCGAGGCCGAGGCCCGCCGTGGTCATCAGCGCAAAAATCCCGAGGCGCACCTTGAGGTTGGGCGGCAGGACCATCCGCCCGACGAGGGTCCAGGCGCCCTCGCCGGAGGTGACGAGGCGCCCCTGGAAGATGCGCTGCACAGGCCGCAGCTGCCCTGGTGAGGTGATGCCGAGCCAGAGGTCATGCTCGCGGAGCTGTCCGTAGAGGAGGACCTCCTGGCTGTAGAGGGCGTCCTGGGGCGCGCGCAGCCGCGCCTTGAGCCAGGGGCGAGGCTCGGCGCCCTGGGGGAGCGGGAGGGGGAGCGTGACGTCGGACATCAGCTGATGCGTCGGCGCGCGTCGCGGAGGGCGAAGAGGAGCGCGTTCCCGTCCGGGTAGCGCGTCTCGGGGGTCTTGGAGAGGGCGCGGAGGATCACCTGACGGAGCGGGAGCGGGCAGGGGTTGGAGGCGGGGAGGGCGGCGTCCAGCTCGGGCAGCGCCTCCTCGACGTGCGCGTGCATGACCTTGATGGGATCGGGATCGGGGAAGGGCGCAGCGCCGGTGAGCATCTCCCACATGACGGCGCCGAGCGCGTAGACGTCGGCCTCGGGGCCAGCTTCGCTGCCGAGGATGTGCTCGGGGGCCATGTAGCGGGGCGTGCCGCAGCAGCGGTTCTCCTCGGTGATGGCGTCCTGGCCGATGTGGGTCCGCTCCGCGATGCCTTTGGAGAGGCCGAAGTCGATGAGCTTGACGGTGAGCTCGTTGCTGTCGCCCGCGCGACCCAGGAAGATGTTGGAGGGCTTGAGGTCGCGGTGGACGAAGCCGTTGCCATGCATGGCGCCGAGGCCCGCCGCGACGCCCTCCGCGATGCTGAGGACGTGCCGGGCCTTGAGCTGGCCTCGATCTCCGAGGATCTCCTCCAGGCTCTTGCCCTGGAGGTACTCCATGACGAGGAAGGGGCGGTTGTCGCGGTAGCCTGCGTCGAGGAGCGAGACGATGTTGGGGTGCTTGAGGCGGCGGTGGATGGTCAGCTCGCGCTGGAAGCGCGCCATACCTGTGCCGGTGGTGCGGAGGAGGATCTTGACGGCGACGCGCTGGTTGTCCTCGGTGCGGATGGCCTCGTAGACACGGCAGGAGGCGCCTTCCCCAAGTCGGCGGAGGATGTGGTAGCGCCCGTGGACGCGCGTGCCGGTCATGGGTGGCGGCGGCGGCTTCTGGGTGCCGGGCCACTGCCGCGGGACAGGCTGGCTGATCGTGACCACGCGCGACGGAGGCTGCTTGATGCCTGGATCGGCGCTTGAGGAAGCTGTTGCCATGGGATCGCCAAAGGCAGAGAGTCAAGGTCCTCACGCCGGGGGGGCTGACGGAGGCAGCCGCCAGCCGTCATCGTGGACCTTGGAGGTCAGTGTAATGACAGCAGGGGGTGGCGTCAATGGCCTGGGCTCATCACAGGGTGTGGTTTCTGCGCCTAGTCCTGAGACCTCTTCGCGTCGGAGAGGGTCCGCGCGGCGCTTTGGAGCGCGGCGTCGAGCTTGGGGGTGGAGTGCCCCAGCTCGACGCGGGACTTGGTGCGCTCGAAGCGGAGGGCGGTGTGGCGGAGGTGCTCCAGCGGGGGGAGCGAGGTGATCGACGCGGCGGGGTGGCGCGGCGCTGGGAGGAGGTCCGGGGGGAGGCGGAGGGTGCGCCCGGAGAGGAGGTAGCGCTGGCCGGGGCGTCCCTGCTGGAGCGCGGCGTGGACGCTGCGGGCGATGTCCTCGACGTGGGTGAGGTGGGCCTGGAGATCGGCGGGGCGCGCGGCGAGGGGGAGGGAGGCGAGCGCGGGCAGGAGGGCGCGCTCGGGCGGGCGTGGGTCGTGGTCCCCGAAGGGGTTGGTGGTCAGGAGGGCGCTGGCGTAGAGGCGCGTGGAGTTGGCGGCGAGCACCTCGCCTTCGGCGGCGAGCATGGCATCGACGCGAGAGGAGGCCACGCCGGGGAGGAGCAGCTCGCGCTCGTCGGGCGGTGGCTCCTGGCGTGTGCCCGCCGTGGAGGCGCAGCCGAGGAGGAGGAGGCGGTGGACGCGGGCCCGGCGGGTGGCCCAGGCGAGGTGCTGGGCGCGGAGCGCGGCGCGGTGGGGTGTCGGATCGGGATCAAGCGGCGAGATGGCGGCGCAGACGATGGCGGCGCAGCCTGCGGCGAGGTCGGCCAGCGGCTCCGGAGAGGCGTCGAGGTCCGCGCAGCGCCAGGCGAGCTGGGGCGAGTCGAGGCCGTGGAGGTGAGGAGCGCCGGGGGTCGGGGGGCGACGCGCAGCGGCGATCAGCTCGTGGCCGCCGCGGAGGAGCGCGCGAGTGATCGCGCCGCCGACGAGGCCCGAAGCGCCGAGGAGGAGGACGCGCATGGTGGCTCCGCAGGAGGGGACGCGCCGCGCAGGGCGCGGCGCGGGGAAGATGCGGCAGCGCGGCGATGAAGTCCAGCTGTGCGCGTAAAATCTTGACCTTGCGCGAGGCTGGGGCCACCCTCGGGGGGGAGCGCAGCAGGGACGCTGCGCCAGCCGAAGCAGAGCGAAGACAGGAGGGCGACGCGATGAGGCGCATGGTGCGTGGTCTGGTGGTGGCGGGTTGGGCGTGTGGGCTCCTGGGGGCGGGGTGCGCGACGGGGCGCGGCGAGGGGACCGGCGGCGAGGTGAAGCCCGCGGCGAACGCACCGCAAGAAGGTGAAGCATTCTCGGAGTTTGCGCCGATGCCCAAGGGTCCGAAGCCCGTCGAGGGCTACGAGGGGGCGGCCCCTGCCGAGGCCAGCGCAACGCCGGTCGCGGCAGCCGAGGCCCTGCCTGCCGAGGGCGGTGAGCGCGGCGCGGGCAGCGCGATCCAGCGCGCCGCGCTGGAGCGCTTCCTGGGCCAGGGGCCGTCCTACGCGCTCGCGCTGGCGCAGGTGCAGCCCAGCTTTCAGTCGGGGCGCTTTGAGGGCTTCCAGATCGTGAGCTTCTCGCCGGAGGGGCAGAGCCTGCTGGGGGCGGTGCTCCGGCCGGGGGATGTGGTGGTGCGGGTGAACCGACGCTCAATCTCACGTCCGGAGGACTACATGGCGGCGTGGGAGAGCCTGAAGGGCTGCGCCGAGGTGACGGTCCAGATCGTCCGCCAGGGGCAGACGATGGAGCTGATCTTCCCGGTGGAGGGTTGATCCGATGGATCACGCAGGCGGAGCGCAGCCATGATCACCCTCTACACCGCCCCGACCCCCAACGGCTGGAAGGTCAGCATCGCGCTGGAAGAGCTGGGCCTCCCCTACACGGTGCGTCCGCTGAACCTGGGCGCGCTGGAGCAGAAGGAGCCGTGGTTCCTCCAGATCAACCCCAACGGTCGCATCCCGGCCATCATCGATCACGACGCCGACGATCTGGCGATCTTTGAGTCGGGTGCCATCCTGATCTACCGGGCCGAGAAGACCGGCGCGCTGCTCCCGCAGGACGTGCGGGGGCGCTCAGTGGTGCTCCAGTGGTTGATGTTCCAGATGGGCGGGATCGGGCCGATGCAAGGGCAGGCCAACGTGTTTGTCCGCTACGCCCCCGAGCGCATCCCCTTCGCCATCGAGCGCTACCAGCGCGAGACGCGGCGCCTCTACGAGGTGCTGGATCGGCGCCTGGGCGAAGCGCCGTGGCTTGGGGGGGACGCCTACTCCATCGCGGACATCGCGACGTGGCCCTGGGTGCAGGGCCACGCCTGGTGCGAGGTGAGCGTGGAGGGCCTGGAGCACCTCCAGCGCTGGCTGGAGACGATGGCGGCGCGGCCTGCGGTGCAGCGAGGTCGCGACGTGCCCATCCCACGCACCTCCCCCGAGACCCGGGCGGAGGCGGTGGTGGAGAGCGCGCGCAAGATGCTCTGAGCGCGACGAGGCGAGGCGCGGCCCTTCGGGCCGCGCCCTCGATCACCAGCGCGCGCGGTAGCCGCGGATGTCGTAGTGGGTGAAGTTGGCGTAGGCGCCCAGCCCGCCCTGGCGCATCTGACCGGAGCGGATCAGCTGCTCGATCCGCTGCCGCACCGCGCTGGGGCGGATGCCCTGGATGTTGAAGTCGCAGGCGCGGCCCATCGTGTGCTGGCTCTGGCTGGCGCCGCCGATGCTCCGGTTGTAGGCCGGGGAGCGGTAGCCCGAGTTGATCACGATGCGGCGACCGCCGAAGGCCGCGATGACCTTCTCCAGCTCCTGGCAGACCTGGGTGACGATCGGGCGCAGGTTGCGGGGCACGGTCTGGCCGTTGGACTGGAAGTTCGCCCACGAGATGTTCTGTGTGATGTTGCCGCTGGGCACCTCGCCGCCGGTCCCCTCCTGGCCGTGGGTGCCCGCCTCACGCTCGGCCTGCTCCATGTCCGCGCCGGCGATGCCCATCCGCTCCAGCGTCCGCGGACCCACGCGACCGTCGGCCTCCAGGCCGTTCTGCTGCTGCCAGGCCCAGATCTTCTGGATGGTGTCCGGACCGATGGAGCCATCCACCCCGGCGCCGACCTTCTCCTGGATCTGACGGATCATCGCCGGATCATGGTAGCGCCCGCGGTTGTAGCGGATCGCCGCCTGGATCTCCTGCTCGGTCATCTCCCGCGCCTCGCCGGGAGGGCGGTTGCGGGCCGCCTGGTGATCACCATCCAGCGCCGCGCGCGTCTGCGGTCCGAGCTTGCCGTCTGGGGTCAGCCCCGGCTTGGACGCCTGGTAGGTGTGGATGGCCCGCGTCGTGTCCGGACCGAACGCGCCGTCGGAGCCCGTGCTCAGGAGGCGCTGGTAGTGCTTGATCTGATCGGGGGTCAGGCCGAGCGAGCGATTGTAGCGGATCGCCGCCTGAAGCATCGTGTCGTCGAGCGGCTGCGCCGCGGCCTGCTGAGGCGCCGCGTCGGCCTGCTGCGGGGCGGCGGCGTCCTGATTCTGCGGGGCGGCCTGCTGCTGCTGCTGGAGATCGGCTTGCATGATGGTCCTCGTGAGCGGTGGGGCGGCCAGGCCCCGGTTCTCTAAAGCCGACCCTCAGTATTGCAAACGCCGATCCACAACGCAAACTCTTACGCCTCTCCCGGCGTCAGGGCCTCGACCCGCACGCGCTGACCCCGGCCATGTGCGTATCGGTCACAACCGGGCACTTACCAGCCCCCCTCCGGGGTCTACAGACCCCACCTCGCCTGGGGCTGCTTGTCACCGAACGCGCCACCGGCGTATCCTGCCTTCGGTACGGCTTGGCCACCCCCTCAACCCCCGCGACCCCCCATGCTCATCCCAGAACTCGCCTTCCTGAAGCGCTACGCCCAGGTCCTCCGCACCCAGCTCGCCACGGCCCAGGAAGCCGAGGCCGCGCCACCCCAGGGACGCCTCGTCCAGCGACGCGACGAAGCCGTCGCCGCCTGCGGCGGAACCCAGACCGCCGAGACCCTCCCCCTCCTGGAGGCCGCCGCAGCCTACCAGTGGGACGCCCTGGAGGTTGACCTCCTCCTCTTCGCCGCCGCCTTCCGCCTCGACCCGAGCCTCCTCCACGCCCTCCAGCTCTTCTCCCCGGGCGCCCGCGCACCGCTGGCCGAGCACTGGCTACGCCTCATCGACATGGACCGCCCCGACGCCTTCTGGGACCTCCAGCACCGCCTCGTCCCCGACATCGGCCCCTTCGCCGCAGGCGTCCTGGAGCTCGGGGACGCCGAAGGCGGACCCCTCGCCTCCCCGCTCATCGTCCCCGACTTCGCCCTCGCCTGGCTCCGCGGCGAGCGTGACCCCGGCTTCGGCCTCCGCCCCTGGCTCACCTCCTTCCTCTATGGCGCCGAGGTCCTCCCGCCCGCTGCACCCAAGACCCAGCTCCAGACCCTCCAGGCCGCCCTCCGCGGCTTCTACCAGGGCTCCATGGCCCCCGCCCTCACCGACCTGCGCTCCTCCCTCCTCCTCGTCACCGGACCCCGCGGCTCCGGCAAGACCCAGGCTGTCCGCTGGGCCGCCTACAGCCTCGGACGACCCTGGTGCGAGCTGGACGGCGCACGGCTCGCCCACGAGCCCGGCGCCATCACCCAGCGCGTCATCGAAGAGGCCATCGCACAGGCCGCGCTCCACCACGAGATCCTCCTCATCGACGACGCCGACGCCCTCCTCCAACCCCACCTCCCCGCCTCCGCCGCCCTCCGACGCGCCCTCCGCAGACGCGAAGCCCTCGTCGTCCTCGCCGCACGCGACAAGGAGGGCATCGACCGACGCGTCCGCGACCTCGCCTGCGTCCACGCCGAGCTGCCCCTCCCAGGCTTCAACGCCATCGCAGACATCTGGGCCGGCGCCTTCGAGCGCCTCTACCTCCAGCCCATCCCACCCCTCACCGCCGCCGAGCGCTACCCCCTCGACGGACGACAGGTCGTCCTCGCCGCCACCGGCGCCAACCTCATCACCCAGGGCCTCCACCCCATCGAGTCACCCGACTACGACGACGACGCCATGCTCGCCACCTTCGAGCACCTCCTCGCACCCGCCGCTCAAGCACAGCTCCACGAAGGCCTCGGCAACCTCGGCATCAAAGAGCCCACCACCCTCACCCTCAACGACCTCGCCCTCTCCGAAGAGCTCGCCGCGCAGCTCCACGAGATCATGGCCGCCTTCCAACAACGACGGCGCATCTACGAAGAGTGGGGCCTCGGACGACGCATCCGCAAAGGACGCGGCATCATCTGCCTCTTCGACGGCGACCCCGGCACCGGCAAGACCATGTGCGCCGAAGTCCTCGCCGCCACCCTGAATCTGAGCTTAATTCGCATAAATACAGGTCAAATTATAGATAAATACATCGGAGAGACCGAGAAGAACCTCTCCCGGCTCTTCAACCAGGCCCACCCCGGCCTCAACCTCCTCCTCTTCGACGAGGCCGACTCCCTCTTCGGCAAGCGCACCAAGGTCGAGCAGGCCAACGACCGCTACGCCAACGCCGCCATCAACGTCCTCCTCCAGCTCGTCGAAGGCTACGAGGGCATCGTCGTCCTCACCACCAACCTCAAACAAGGCATCGACGACGCCTTCATGCGACGCTTCTCCTACAAGCTCTCCTTCGAGCTGCCCACACCCGCCGAGCGCGAGGTCATCTGGCGCTCCTTCCTCAGCGACCTCGACGGACTCGACCCCCGCGTCAACCTCGAAGAGCTCGCCCAGCGCTTCGAGCTGGCCGGCGGCAACATCAAGAACGCCGTCGTCCGCGCCGCCAACATCTCCATGGCCGCCGGGACCCGGATCCAGCGCGAACACCTCCTCACCGCCTGCTACCGCGAGCTGGCCAGCTCCGGGAAGCTCGTCCGACGCGACGGCTGATCCCCCAGCCCCGCACGGCGACGCCACCCCCCCGGGGACTCCCCGATCTCCCGTCGGAAGGCCGCCGAGAAGGCGGCCTCCGACCCATAACCCACCGCCTCCGCCACCGTCAGCAGCGGCGCGTCGCTCTCCAGCAGCAGCGCCCGCGCCCGACGCATCCGCAGCCGCGTCACATAGCGCATCGGCGGCTCCCCCAGCTGCTCCGCGAAGCGCGCCGCGAACGACGAGCGGCTCATCCCCGCTGCACGCGCCATCTGCGCCACCGTCCACTCCGCCTCCGGCGACCGGTGCAGCGCGCCCACCACCGGCCCCAGCGACGGATCGTAGAGCGCCCCGAGCCACCCCGCCCCCACATCCGCCTCCTGACGCGCCTGCTCCCGGAGCGCGTGCACCACCAGCGCGTCCGAGAGCCGCGCCACCACCAGCTCCGCGCCCGGCTCACCCCCGATCACCTCCGCCGCGATCGCCTCCATCAACCCCCGCAGCACCGGCCGATGCTGCGTCTGACGGATCAAGATCGCCTCCGGCAGCGCCGAGAACGCCGGCCCGTCCAGCGCCTCATCCACCAGAAAGTGACCGCACAGGATCACCGTCCGCTCCCCCGGACCGCCGTGCTGCGCCGGACAACTCCACCCCTGCGCCTCCAGCACCTCCTGCACCGACACCGTCACCACCGGAGTCCCTCCCGCCGCGCAGAGCACATGACCCCGACCGTTGGGCACCACCACCATGTCCCCCGCCGACAGCTCCACCGCGCTCCGACGCTCCCCGTCCCAGCGCAGCGCGCACCGCCCCTCCAGCACCACATGGACACCCCGCGCGCCGTGCGGATAACCCAGCGACCACGGCGCACCCAGCTCCAGACGGATGTAGCGCGCCCCCTGGAGCCGCGCCTGATGCAGCGCCTCGCTCAACGTGTCGCTCGACATGATCACCTCCACGACAAGGACAGACGACCTCACGTGCCGCTGGACGCACGCTAAAGAAGTATGGACGATTCATCATGGCGCGTCCACCACCCCGTGCACACCTTGAGGGGGTCGCGCGCGGCCCTCTGGTCGCAGCAACACAACCTCACCTCCAAGGAGCACATCATGGGTATTCTGGTCCTCAACGCGACGGGCAACGTGGGCGGCAGCACGCTGGAGGCGCTGGTGGCAGCAGGCCAGGAGGTCAGCGCCGGGGCGCGTCAGCCCGAGCGCATCGCAGACCTCCCCGGCGTCCGCCGCGTCCGCTTCGACTACGCCGACCCCACCTCCTGGGACGGCGCGCTGGAGGGCGCCACGCGCCTCTTCCTCATGAGCCCCCCCGGCGTCGCCAACCCCCTCCCCCTCGTCGCCCCCTTCCTGGAGGCCGCCCTCCCGCGCCTGGAGCGCGTCGTCTTCATGACCGCCGACGGCGTCCAGTACGATGACAACATCCCCCTCCGCCGCCTGGAGCTTCAGATCGAGGCCTCCGGCGTCGCCTTCGCCCACCTCCGCCCCAACTGGTTCATGCAGAACTTCCACACCTTCTGGTGGGGCGGCATCCAGGCCACCGGGAAGATCCTCGTCCCCGCCGCCGACGCCCGCACCGCCTTCGTAGACACCCGCGACATCGGCGCCGTCGCCGCCGCCCTCCTCCTCGCAGACGAGGCCCCCAACGCCGGCCTCCCCGTCTCCGGCCCCGAGTCCCTCACCTACGCCGAGGCCGCCGACATCCTCACCCGCGAGTCCGGCCGCGCCGTCGGCTACCAGCACGTCGAGCCCGAGGACTTCCGCCAGGCGCTCCTCCAGGCGGGCCTCCCCGAAGACTACGCGGCCTTCATGCTCGTCATCTTCGGCGCCGTCCGAGACGGCTTCGCTGCCGCCGTCAACGACACCGTCCTCCGCTTCACCGGGCGCAACCCCCGCACCGTCGCAGACTACGCCCGCGACACCTTCAGCAAGGCCTGAGATAAAAGGGGGTCTGGGGGCGGCTCGCCCCCAGCCGCCGGAGGCACCCCCAACAAAAAATCCACAATAATCTATATAGCTTATTGTGGAT
>CAUJGC010000502.1 GCA_963169075.1 Myxococcota bacterium | reverse complement strand
TCGGCCCCGGCGTTGGGGCGGGCGCGGGGGGGGGGGGGGGTGCGCCCCTGTGGGTGGTCGCGGTGGCGTGGGGCGCCGCGGCGGGGGCGCGCGGGGGGCGGTGCGTGGCGCTGGGGTGTGTCGAGGTCCGCGATCAGCTCGCTGGCGATGTCGTCGAGCGCGGGTCGTTGGAGGGGGTCGGGGTGGAGGAGGGCGCGGAGGGCGCGGAGGAGGCGCTGGGGGAGGGGGAGGTCGGTGGGGAGGTGGTGGGGTTGGAGGGGTTGTTCGGTGGGGATGTGGAGGTGGGGGAGGAGGGTCTGTGCGGCGAGGACGCCGAAGGCGAAGCGTTCGGCGTGGGGTGAGGCGGGGAGTCCGCGGAGTCGCTCGGGGGCGAGGTAGCCCGGTGTGCCTCCTGCGGTGGGGTCGTGGGTCTGGGCGGCGAGCCCGAAGTCGATGAGGGTGGGCTCTCCGCCGGGCGGGAGGAGGATGTGCTGGGGTTTGAGGTCGCCGTGGAGGAGGTGGCTGAGGTGGAGGAGGTGGAGGGTGAGGGCGGCGGAGGCGAGGGCGCGGTGGAGGTCCTGGGGTGCGGGGTGGTGCTGCCTGGCCCAGGTGAGGAGGTCGGGTCCGTCGATCCAGGCGCGGACGAGGAAGGGCCTGGGGAGGAGGGCGTGGGTGGGTGTGGGGAGGTGTGCGGCGGCGTGTGCGCGGAGGAGGTCACCCTGGGAGGCGAAGCCGAGCTCCAGGACGGGTGCGACGCCTGGGAGGTCGATGGCGCGTAGGGCGTCGAACTCGGCGAGGGTGCGGTCGTCGTCTTCGAGCCCGGAGCGTCCGATCTTGAGGGCGGCGTCTTGTTGGAGGAGGGTGTCTCGGACGCGGAAGGCGAGGCTCTGGTGTCCTGCGTGGAGGTGTTGCAGGAGGAGGAAGCGCGCTGCGAAGGCGTGTTGCATGGGGGCTCTTTTGTCTTGTGTCCTGCGTGGCGTGGACTTCTGTCCTTCTGTCTTCTATTCTGTCATCGGCGTAGGCTCGCGTCAAGGGGGTCGGGGGCCGCGGCGAGTTGTGCACGCTTTTTGCGTTGCCTTGGCGCGGGAGGCCTCGCTCCCCTTGCCCTGGAGGAAGGACCATGCGGCGTGCTCGTCAGCTCTGGCTTGTGATCTCGTGGCTCGCGTTGAGCGGGTGGCTTGGGTGTGGGAGCACGGGGGACGTGTCGCACCCGCAGCCGGACTTTCCGCTGGTGGAGGCGGAGACGGTGGAGGTGGCCTACGACGGGGAGGATCTGGCGGCGGCGCGGGCGCTGGACGAGGAGGCGCTGGAGGATGGGGAGCCGGGGCAGGTGGAGCAGGGGCTGGTGGGCGAGCCCGCGCGGACGCTGCGCCCGCTGCGGGAGGCGCTGCTGGGGACGAACAACCTGCTGCGCTCGGGGTTGGTGCAGCTGCGCCGGGTGGCGGAGGAGGGGGAGTTTCTGGGGGGCGACGGCGACGTGGGGCGCTGGCGCCTGGACGGGGCGCGCAACCGCTTCACGCTGACCATCGAGCGGGAGGTGTCCGGGGGGCGCCGGGTGCGCTACACGCTGCGGGCGGCGCCGCTGGGGGAGGAGTCGCTGGGCGGGGTGGTGCTGGAGGGGTGGTTTGAGCATCAGGGGGTGGACCCGGAGACGGGGCGGCAGCTGGGGTTTGGGCTGCTGCGCTATGACTACTCGGTGTTGGCGAGCGGGCCGCGCGGGGAGCGGGGTCGTGGGGCGGTGGGGGTGGTGAGCACGGCGCGGGGTCGGGCGCACAACGTGTTTGTGCTGGACTTTGTGCCGCGTGGGGCGGTGGATCGGACGCCGATGAACGGGCGCTTCTCGTTCGCGGAGGTGTACGGTCAGGGGGGTGGGTTCCGCTTTGTGGCGCGGGGCGAGCTGGTGGCTGACGATCCCGGGCCGGAGGTGATGCGCCAGGCGGTGCGTTGGAGCGCGACGGGGGAGGCGCGGTCGCACCTGGCGGTGACGCTCTCGGGTCGGGAGGTGAGGCCGGTGATCGAGGAGTGCTGGGGTGCGGATCGTCGCCAGACGTGGGTGCGCTCCAACCCGGAGCTGCCGGAGTTTCAGGCGGACGGTCGGGAGGGGGCGTGCGCCTTCTTCGACCGCCCCGAGCTGCCCGACGGCTCCCCCGTGCTGGATGGGGAGGAGCCGGGGGTGCCCGGGGTGCCGTAGGGCGTCTCAGCGCGCGGGGAGGTTGAGGAGGCGCTGGCTGTCGGGGTCCGCGAGGAGGAGGTTGGGGCGTCCGTCGCGGTCGGGGTGGCCGAGGGCGATGGGTCCAGCGGCGTGGGGGAGGTACTCGCGCGCGGTGGCGCCGAGGTCTTCGAAGGTGGGGCCGGAGAGGAAGACGGTGAGGGTGCCGTCCTCCAGGGAGGCGATGATGTCGCGGCGTCCGTCGCGGTCGAGGTCGAAGAGGGCGAGGTCGGTGACGGGGGCGTGGGTGTTGAGGGTGAGGGTGTCGAGGAGGCAGGGGGCGGGTCCGGCGGCGGCTGCGGCGCAGGCCTCGGGGGTGAGGCCGAGCTGGGCGACGTGGGGCTGTTGGTCGGCGCCGAGGACGAGCAGCTCGGGGGTGGGGTCTCCGGCGAGGTTGTCGAGGAGGAGTCGCGCTGCGGGTTCGAGGGGTGTGGCGGCGTCGGCGGAGGGGTTGAGGGTGCCTGTGGTGTTGAGGGCGAAGGTGACGGCGTTGAGGGCGTTGCTGAGGAGGATGGGGTCGGGGTAGGCGTCCTCGGTGAGGCGTGCGAAGGCGACGCGGAGGAGGCCGCTGCGGTCGGTGTCTCCGAGGATGGTCTCGGCGCCGGTGAAGCCGAAGCGGTTGAGGGCGGCGGCGGTGAGGGTGCCGTTCTCGTCGAGGACGACGACGTCGGGGCGTCGGTCGCGGTTGGTGTCCGCGATGGCGAGGTCGGTGAGGGAGGCGCCGGCGGTGGGCGTCCAGGTGGAGGAGGTGGGGAGGGCGCCGTCGCGGTCGTTGAGGAGGGCGATGGCCTGGTTGTTCTGGGTGTCGAGGGCGACGAGGTCGGTGTAGAGGTCGGTGTCGAGGCGGGCCAGGAGGAGGCGGGTGACGCCGGAGAGGTCGAAGGGGAGGGGAGCGCCGACGTTGGGGGCTTCGGCGGCGAGGTTGGCGACGAGGTGGAGGCTCCCGGCGTCGTCGAGGAGGAGGGCGTCGAGGGTGCCGTCGTAGTTGAGGTCTTCGAGGGCGGCGGCAGCAGGGGTGAAGCCGAGGTCGAGGGCCTCGGTGGCGGCGACGGGGAGGCCGGGTGTGGGGTAGACGGAGACGAGGCGCGGGCCAGAGGGGAGATCGACGGCGTAGACGAGGTGGGGGCGTCCCTGGGCGTGGAGATCCGCGAGGGTGACGCGATCCGTCGGGGGGAGGGCCCAGCGTTGGGGTGGGGTGAAGGTGCCGTCAGGGAGGGCGTCGGCGGAGAGGATGGAGTCGTCGGTGAGGAGGTCGAGGGTCCAGGCGCCCGCGTCGTCTGGGCGGAGGTGGAGGGTGGCGCCGGTGAGGTCGGCCTCGGGGGCGTCGAGGGGGGTGCTGCGGGCGATGTGCTCGGGGTCGGCGCCGAGGAAGACGCGGAGGGCGCGCTGGGGGGCGTCGAGGTGGATGAGGTCGTCGAAGCCGTCGCCGTCGAGGTCCGCTGCGGCGATGGCGCCGCTGCCGGGGAGGGTGTCGTCAGCGGGCAGGAAGGCGCCGCCGCCCTGGCCGACGAGGAGCTGGATGCCCTGGGGGGTGGAGGCGGCGATGTCGAGGAGCCCGTCGCCGTTGAAGTCGAGGGCGACGGGCGGCGACGATGTGGTCAAAGGTAGGCTGATGTGCGCTGCGAAGGTGGTTCCCTGGCCGGGGTGCCAGGCGAGGTCGCCGGCTTCGTCGGCGGTGAGGAGGTCGAGGTCGCCGTCCTGGTTGAGATCCGCGAGGAGGGCGTGCTGGATGGGGGCGTCGGTGGCGTCGCCGGTGGGGAGGGCGGGGGCGTTGGTGGCGGCGCCGGGGTGGACCTCCCAGCGTCCCGCGGCGCCTGCGGCGCCTGCCACGAGGAGGTCGATGAGGCCGTCTCTGTCGAGATCGACGGCGAAGGTGGCGCGCAGCTCGGTGAGCTGGGTGGTGAGGGGAGCCCAGGCGTTGAGGTCGAGGGCGCCGTCTCCGAGGGCGCGGTGGAGGAGGAGGTCGCCGCCGCGTGCGGCGGCGACGTCGATGAGGTGGTCGCCGTCGAGGTCGCCGGCGAAGAGGCGGTCAGGGAGGTCGGGGGTGATGGCGGCGCGTGGGGCGTTGAGGTTGGGAGCGCAGGAGGTGGGGCGCTGGCCCGGGGTGATGTGGAGGACGCTGGGGAGGCCGAGGGAGCGCAGCTCGAAGGTGATGAGGTCGGGGTGTCCGTCGCCGTCGAGGTCCGCGAGGAGGGGCGGGAGGTCGCCGGGCTGGGGGCCGGGCTGGGGTGGCTCGGCCTGGAGGGGGAGGGTGGTGTCGAGGCCGGGGAGGAGCTGGAGGCCGGTCTGCGCGGCGTTGATGTCTCCGAGGAGGAGGAGGTCGGGCCGCGCGTCCACGTTGGTGTCTCCGACGGCGGCGCGGAGGTTGGCGCCCGCGAGGGTGTAGGCGCTGCTGGTGTCCAGGGTCCAGATGAGGGAGCCGTTGCGGCTGGCGCTGCGGAGGACCTGGACGCCGGTGGGTGAGACGGCGAGCAGCTCGGGGCGGTTGTCGCCGTCGAGGTCGGCGGGGAGCAGCTCGCGGGTGAGGGTGGGGACGGCGGCGATGACGCCGGAGGTGGGGAAGGAGCCGGCGGAGGTCTGGGAGCCGAGGGCGAAGCTGGCGAGGTTGGAGTCGCGGAAGAAGGTGAGGAGGTCGAGTCGCCCGTCGGCGTTGAGGTCGATGAGGCGGGTGTCGTTGAAGCGCGCCTCGGCGTTCTGGAGGGCGGCGGTGGGGGCTCCCGGTCCGACCTGGGTGTCGAAGGTGCCGGCGCCGAGGTTTCGGAGGTAGTAGCCGCGCGCCTGGGTGACGGTGAGGAGGTCGATGTTGCCGTCGTTGTTGACGTCTCCCGCGGCGAGGTCGGTGACGAACTCGTTGGCGGAGCTGAAGCCCTGGTTGAGGGGGGTGTCTGCGAAGCTCTGGCTGGAGAGGTGGATGTGGAGGGGTGCGGCGCCGTTCTCGATGATGGCGAGGTCGTCGCGTCCGTCGCGGTCGAAGTCGGCGGCGGTGAAGGCTTGAGCGGCGGAGGTGACCTCGATGAAGTCGGCGGCGAAGGTGTCGCCGGGCTGGCCGTAGAGGAAGAGGACGCGCTCGCGGGTGGCGTTGGTGATGAGGCGGACCATGGCGAGGACGGCGATGTCCTGGCGTCCGTCGCCGTTGAAGTCCCCGACGGCGACGTCGCGGAGGCGGAGGAGGGTGTCGAAGGGGTTGTCGTGGAGGGCGACCTCGCGTGGGGAGGTGAAGCGTGTGTGGTTGGCGACGGGTGCGCTGACCTCGACGGGTTCGGAGCAGGCGTCGTCCACGCAGGCGCGGAGGCGGAGCTGGGCGTCGGGGAGGTGGCGTCCGGGCTGGTCGGCCAGGGCGTTCCAGCGGAGGGTGTGTGGCGCGCCGCCCGGCGCCGCGGCGGTGTCGAGGCTGTGGAGGCCCTGATGCTGCGGCGCGGCGGCGGGTGCGAGGGTGAGGGGGCGCCAGGGGGAGGCGCTGTCGGGTCGCTGCTCGACGATGAGGCGGGCCGGCGAGGCGAGGGGGTGCTGGATGGCGTAGGCGATGTCACCGCAGCCGCGGGTATCGGGCTGCGGGCTGACGAGGACGGTCGGGGGCGGCGTGAGGAAGCGCGCGCGGAGCGGCTCTGTCGCGTAGTCCTGGCCGTCCAGCGCGAAGGAGGCGCGGAGGGTCTTGGGGCCGGGGAGGCTGGAGTCGAGGTCGGCGCAGAGGGTGCCCGTGGCGTCGGTGGCGCTGCCGCCGGGGGTGAGGGTGGGGCCGCCGGGGTCGGCGGCGGTGGCGGTGAAGGTGACGTCGAGGCCGGGGAGGGGCGCGCCGGTGTCGGCGTCGGTGAGGATGAGGCAGGCGGTGGCGTGGGTGTCCGGGTCGAGGTCCGCGAAGAGGCCGGTGGGGTCGAGCTGCCAGGTCCAGGTCCAGGCGGGGGTGCGCGGGGTGTCGTCTTCGGGCGCGTAGCGGACGGTGACGGTGGTGGTGTCGTCGCCCGTGTCGAGGGTGTAGGTGACCTCGCCTGGGGTGTCGGAGGTGGGGCAGACCTGGGCGCGGCCCTGGTCGTCGGTGGTGACCTGGGTGGTGAAGCCGGGCGGGTTGGAGGAGACGGCGACGTTGACGCCGGCCTGGGGGGTGCCGTCGGGGCGCTGGAGGGTGAAGGCGAAGCAGGCGCCGGTGGCGCCGTCTGCGACGCCGATCACGACGCCGTCGCCGTCGATGGGGTCGAGGATGATCTCGGCGGCGGGGTCCTGGGGGTCGTAGAAGGTGACGGCGACGCGCTCGTTGAGGGGGAGGTCGAGGCCGCCCGGGTCGAGGGTGGCGCCGATCCGTGTGGTGAGGGGGGTGGGGCTGTTGACGCTGCCCTCTGCCCAGCCGTCCTCGTCTGTCGCAGGGGGCTGTGTGATATCCAGTGTATCATCGCTGTCCAGTTGGACCTGGATACCCGCCAGGGGGACGCCGAGGGCGTCGCGGACCTGGACGCGGACGGTGGCGCGCTCGGTGGTGGGGAGGCGGGTGGGGTTGACCTCGATGCGGGAGTCGCGGGCGCTGGCGACGCCGCCCTGGTGGGTGTCGTCTCCGACGCGGAAGCGTCGGGTGGGCAGCTCGGCGTCGGGGAGGGCTGTGAGGCGTGCGGTGGCGCGGAGGAGGCCCGGGCGGCTGGGGGTGAAGGACCAGCGGGCGACGCCGTCGGCGTCGGTGATCTGTGCGGCGTTGAGGGCGACGTCGCCGTCGTCGCGGGTGAGGAGGAGGTTGACGGTGGCGCCGACGAGGGGGCGCCCCTCGACGTCGATGCGCAAGGCGAGGTCCTGGGGCTGGTCGAGGGGCAGCTCCAGGGGGTTGTCCTCTTCGAGGTCGCCGCGCTGGGGGTTGAGCCAGACGCCGCCGACGCGGTCCTCTCGGGCGAGGCGGACGCGGATGGAGAAGGGGTCGGCGCCGGCGCCGCGTGTGCGGACGCGGGCGTTGGCGAGGACGGCGTCGAGGTCGCCGGGGTTGATGACGGCGGGGAGGTCCTGTTCGGGGTCGAGGGAGGCGACGACCTGGGCGCGCTCCCCGGGTTGGAGGGTGCCCTCGGCGGGCTCCATGCGGAGCCAGGGGGGGAGGTCTTCGAAGGTCCAGGCGGCGACGTCGGGGCTGGTGTTGTGGAGCTGTGCGGCGAGCCGGTGTCGGTCGGGCTCAAAGGCGAGGAGCCGGGGGGTGATGTAGACGGCGGGCCGCTGTCCGGGGCGGAAGAGGAGGATGTCGGCGGCGTGGGTCTTCTGCTGGGTGACGAAGATGCTGATGGTGGTGGGCTCGTAGCCGTCGGCGGTGGCCTGGACGCGGAGGGAGCCGGGCTTGAGGTTGAGGGCGAGGAGGTAGGCGCCGTCGTCGCGGGAGAGGACGGCCTCGGAGGCTGGTGAGGAGGTGATGAGGGCGCCAGCGACGGGGAGTCCGGTGGCGGCGTCGATGACGCGTCCGGCGACGCCCGGGAGGTTGTCCGGGGCGTCGTTGGGGTCTTTGGAGGTGGCGTAGGGGACGCCGCCGGGGTCTTCGGGGATGCAGGCGGCGTTGAGGGTGAGGAGGAGCGCGGCGAGGAAGACAGCGAGGCGACGTGCGTGGCGGCGGGATCGGGGGGAGGGGTGCATGGGGGTCGCTCCGTGTCAGGTGCGGCTCGTGCCTGGTCGATCCGCGCGTCGAGAGTCCAGTATATGCGAGAGCTGTCAGAGCGCAACGGGGAGGCGTATTGAGGTGGTGCGCGGTGGATGTAGGTGGTGCGCAGTGTTTTTCTGGACTCGTCGCGGGGCGGCGGTTAGTCTCCGCCGGCGGCTCCACGGACGGAGGCCGCGTGTGAGGGGATGGAGGGAGGAGACATGTCGATCAAGCAGCGATGGCTATCGCTCCCGCCGCGGCTGCGGACCGGGATCAGCGTCACGGCGAAGCTGGCGGTGACGGTGGGCGCGTTCTACGCGCTCTTTACGCACAAGATCCCGGTGGAGGAGGGTCGCTCGATCGCGATCTACGAGGCGATCCTGGAGTATGTGCCGAAGGTGGATCCGGAGCGCTTCTGGCTCTTCTGCGCGCTGGCCGGTGGGATCAAGCTGATCGGCGTGGTGTTCTCGGCGTGGTCGTGGCACCTGCTCTTGAAGGGTCAGCGGATCGAGTTTCCGTTCTGGCGTCAGATCATGACGACGTTCTTGATCGGGCGCTTCATCGGGACGTTCCTGCCTTCGACGATCGGGCTGGACGCCTACACGCTCTATGACGCGGGTCGCTACAGCCGCCAGTGGGAGCGGGCGACGATGGCGAAGGCGCTGGAGAAGTTCATCGGGATCACGGGGCTCTTCCTGGGGATGCTGATCCTGCTGCCGTTCGGGATCGGGATCTTCGGGGAGCACGCGCTGGTGGTGGGGTCGTTGATCACGGCGGTGGCGGGGAGCGTGGTGCTGGGGGTGTTTCTCTCGGTGTTTCGTCCGGGGATCATCCAGGCGGTGCTGCGTGTGCCGTTTCCGCTGCGCGGCCGGGTGGAGAAGCAGGTGGCGCGGCTGACGGAGGCGGCGGGGGCGTATCGGAGCAAGCCGGGGCTGCTGCTCTGGGTGTTCTTCTCGAAGTTCATGGTCCACTTCACGACGGCGGTGGTGTATGTGTTCACGGCGATGGCGGTAGGCGTGGAGGATGTGGACTTCGGGCGCGTGACGTTCGCGTCCACGATCCAGATCCTGGGGACGATCTTCTCCCCGACCATCGCAGGGGAGGGGGCGCGTGAGGCGATCCAGGCGTACCTGCTCCAGAACGAGATGGGGGTGGTGCAGTCGCTGCTCTCGGCGTCGCTGGGCTTCATCGCGGCGGAGGCGGCGACGATGTGGGGTGGGGTGTTCTGGTGGTTCCGCCGCAAGGGGTACCGTCCGGCGTTCTGCCACGTAGACGGCGCCCAGGTGGAGTACAAGGACGAGGAGGAGGCGCCTGCGGAGGCGCCGCTGCTGGAGCGCGAGGCCGAGCCCGCGTAGACGGGGGTCCAGGGGGCGCTGACCCCTGGCCGCCGGAGGCATCCCGGC
>CAUJGC010000501.1 GCA_963169075.1 Myxococcota bacterium | reverse complement strand
CTGCGTTCGTCCTGTGAAGCGTAGCGCAGCAGGACGTTACGCAGCCGGGGGGGTTGCCGTCACGGGGGGGGCCGGCTGCGTTCGTCCTGTGAAGCGTAGCGCAGCAGGACGTTACGCAGCCGGGGGGGTGCTCCTGCTCCTGCTCCTCGCGGCGTGCAGCGGCGCGCCGGGGCCTGGCGCGGACCCGTCGGCGTCGCTGGCGCGCCTGGCGGCGCCGGGCGCGCTCCCGGCGGAGGGCGCGGGCGCCTGGGAGGTGCTGCGCGCGGAGGGGGTGAGCGAGGCGGCGGACGCCCAGGACGCCGACGCCTGGTCGTGGCTGGCTCGCGGCGAGGCCGCGCGAGGACAGGGACGCTTCGACGCGGCGGGTGAGGCGTTCGTTCGGGTGGTGGAGGCCGCGCCGTCGAGCCCGGCTGCGGAGGTGGCGCTGGTGCGGCTCCTGGGGCTCCAGGGGCAAGCGCCCGCCTGGGCGCGCCTGGCGGAGCGCGCCGCAGCGGCGGTGCGCGAGGCCCGGAGCCTCCCCGACGCGGCGCCCTCGGCCTTCGCCCGCTACCAGGCCGCGCGGCTGGGCCTCCGGGCGGGGCGCGAGGTGTGGGTGACCACCGACGACGCGGCGCCCTTCGACGGCTCCCCCTGGGGCGCGCCGACGCAGTGGCGGGTGCTCGGGCCGTTCAGCCTGCACCCGCACCTCGACACGCTGGAGCCGCCGGGCGAGCTGGAGGCAGGCGCCACCCTCCCCGATCAGGCGGAGCTGCTGGGCTTCACACGCCGCACGCAGCGCGTGACCTCCGGCGCCGAGATCGTCGCGCTGGACGGCCGCTTGAGCGGCGTCTACGTCGCAGAGACCTTCATCACGACGCCGCGCGCGGTCACGCTGGACGTGGCGGGCTACTTCCAGGGGCTCGGGGCGGTGTGGATCGACGGCGTGGAGATCCTCCGCCGCGACGACCGCGCCGCCTTCGGCCCGCTCAAGGTCCGCGCCCAGGGCGTCGAGCTGGGGCCGGGCATCCATCAGGTCCGGGTCCGCGTCGGCGTCGAGCGGGGCTACGCCGAGTCCTTCGGCCTCACCTTCCTCCCCGACCAGCCCGGCACCCCGCTCCGCTTCACCCCTGCGCGCCCTGACGGCGACGCGGGCCGCGTCCTGGCCGCCGGGCGAGCGCGCCCCTGGCTCGGCACCGCAGCCGACCTGGAGGCCCTGCCCCAGGGCCTCCCCGGCCTCTACGCCGCCGCCGTCCTCGGCGCCGAGGTCCAGGAGGAGGCCCTGACCCGCGCCGCCCTCCAGCGCCTCGCCAGCGTCCAGGGCGAGGCCTCGCCGCTGGTGTCGCTCCTCCAGGCCGAGCTGGTCGAGAGCCTCTGGAGCCTCCCCTCGGATGTCCGCGCCCGGGAGCAGGCCGCGCACCTCCGCGCTGCCCGCAGCGCCGACCCCTCCCTCGTCCTCCCCCTCCTCGACCTCGCGAAGCTCTGGCGCGCGCAGGATCTCAAGGAGGACGCCACCCGCGCCTCCCTCCGCGCCGCCGAGGAGCGCCCCGATCAGGTCGTCCCCTGGATGGAGGCCGCCGCCATGTGGCGCTGGCGCGGCCTCAACAGCCACGCCGAGGACGCCCTCCAGCGCGCCCTCGCCCTGGAGCCCGCGCGCTGCGAGGCCGCCCAGGATCTCCTCCTCCTCCAGAGCGAGCGCCTCGCCCCGCCGGACGCCCTCCCCGACGCCTGGGCCGCCTGCGACCTCGCGCGCTGGCGCTTCGCCACCTACGTCCTCGCCGCGCGCGGCGAGCCCGAGGAGAGCCTCCGCCTCAAGGCCCGCGACGTCGCCCGCTACCCCGACCGCCTCTGGACCTGGACCGCGCTGGCCGAGGCCCAGCGCCAGCACCTCGGCCCCGCCGAGGCCCTCAAGACCACCCAGGCCGCCCTCCAGGAGCACCCCAACGAGCCCGCCCTCGCCGTGCTCCAGGCCGACCTCCTCGACGCCCTCGGCCGCAAGGCCGAGGCCGCAGGCCTCCTCCGCGCCGCGCTGGCCGAGCACCCCACCCACTGGGACGCCATGCGCCGCCTCGCCTTGCTGGAGGGGCGCCTCCCCCTGGAGGACCTCATGGGGGACGGCGAGGGCGCCATCAAGGCCTGGAAGGCCTCGCCGGTGGCCTTCCCCTCGGCAGCCGTCTACGTGCTGGACTACATGGGACGGCGCTACTTCGAGGACGGCTCCAGCGCCGACGTCACCCACATCGTCATCCAGGTGCAGAATAAAGAAGGAATAGACGAGTTTGGCGAGGTCAAGCTCCCCTCTGGCGCGATCCCGCTCCGGGTGCGCACGATCAAGCGCAGCGGCGAGGTCGTCGAGCCGGAGCTTCAGCAGGGCAAGGCGGCGATCTCGATGCCGTCCCTCGACCCGGGGGACTTCATCGAGTACGCCTACCTCACCCTCAACGGCTATGTGCCTACGCGGCGCGGGGCGCTGGTGGGGCCGGACTTCTACTTCAAGATGTCCAACATCGCCTCCAACCACTCCCAGCTCATCGTCGAGGTGCCCCTCGCCTGGGAGCCCGACTTCATCGCCTGGAACGGCCCGCCGCCGGGCCGCGAGACCGTGCGCGGCGCCTGGCGCCGCTACGACTTCCTCCAGACCCGCTCCGCCCAGCCCCGCGGCGAGCCCGACAGCGTCGAGAACGCCGAGTACCTCCCCCACGTCCAGCCCCTCTACCGCTACACCTGGGCCGACGCCCTCCGCTACGAGCAGAACCAGCTCGCCGGGGCCCAGGCCACCTCCCCCCTCCTCGCCGCCCAGGCGCGGCAGCTCACCGCGGGCCTGGAAGGGCAGCGCGCCAAAGCCCAGGCCCTCTTCGACTTCACCCGGCGCCACGTCCGCAGCCGCGCCCCGCTGGATCTCTCCACCCCCGCAGCCCACGTCCTCGCCCGAGGCGAGGGCAACCCCGCCGTGCTCCTTCAGGCGCTCCTGCGGGAGGCTGGCATCACCTCCACCCTCTGGCGCGTCCGCCCCACCACCCGCGACCCGATGGAGACGGCCCTCCCCACCCTCAGCCGCTACGCCTTCATGGCGCTCCGCGCGGAGGTGGACGGCGAGGAGGTCTGGATGGCGCCGGTGAGCGACTACGCGCCGTTTGACTATCTGCCGGAGGAGGTCCAGGGGTGCGCGGCGCGCTCGGTGGAGCCCGGCGCCGACCCCGAGCCCATCCAGACCCCGCGCTGGGACTCCGCCCTGGAGCGCCGCGACGTCCAGATCACCCTCCGGGTGAGCGCCAGCGGCGACCTGGAGGGCGAGATCGTCGAGACGACCCGCGGCGCCCGCGCCGCCGCCCGCCGCACCACCTGGGCCGAGCTGGCCAGCGACGACAAGGTCCGCAAGCACATCGAGCGACTCCTCGGCTACGACTTCAGCGGCGCCGAGCTGGTGGACTACCAGCTGGAGGGCCGCGACACCCCCGAGGAGCCCCTCGTCCTGCGCTACCGCCTCCGCCGCGCGGGCTACGCCCGCCCCCAGGGCGACGCCCTGGTCATCGAGGACCGCTACGACCTCCCCGACCTCACCCGCCGCTTCGCCCGCCTCCCGGATCGCACCGTCCCCATGCTCCTCGACGCGCGCATCGACGAGGCGGTCAGCGTCCGCCTGGAGGCCCCGCCGGGCTTCCGCATCGAAGGCCCCGGCGGCCCCGATGAGGTCCGCTACGAGGGCGCCTTCGGCGCCTACGAGCGCGCTGTCCAGCGCGACGGCGCCACCCTCTGGATACGCCACCACCTCACCGTCCCCATTCAGCGTATCCAGCCAGATCAATACAATGATTTCTCAGATTGGACAGGCGACGTGGACCGCGCCACCTACGGGCGCGTGGTCCTGAAGCGGGAGGCGCAGCGATGAGCGACGCGACGGAGCGCGCCGACGAGCTGGCGCAGGGGCGCCAGGATCACGAGGCCATCGAGGGCCTGGTGGCGGATCTCCAGCAGGCCGCGCGGACGCGCTATGGCGCACGCGGCCTGATCGCCGCCCTGGCCGTGGTGGCAGCGGCCCTCCTGATCGGGGTGGTGCTCTTCGCGACGCTCCCGGCCTATGGGTGGCTCCGGGGCCTCTACGCAGCCCTGGCCCTGGGCGGCGCAGGCGCCGCCGCGTGGTGGTGGGGCCTGCGCCCGGCGTCCCGCTTCAGCGACGCCCGCGACGCCGCGCGCTACCTGGAGGAGCGCCTCCCCGGCGCACGCAACGACGTCAGCGCCTCCGTCGCCTTCGGGCGCGACCTGCGCGGGATCGCGGCGGACGGGCGCACGAGCCTCCCCCTGGTGCTCGGCGTACTCTCCGAGACGCGCCGCACCCTGGAGGCCCGCCGCCCGGAGATCGCCCAGGCCGCGCCCAGGCCGCGCCTGGGCGCCTTCGTCGGCGCCGCCGCCGCCAGCGCCGCAGGCGTCCTCGCCCTCTCCCTGGCCGCCCCGGCCTTCTTCGCGGAGGGGTGGCGCAGCCTCCTCCACGGCCCACCCCAGGCCGCCGCCGCCGCCCCAGACGACGCCCAGCGGATGCCCCTGGTGGCCGACGTCACCCTCACCCTGGCCTTCCCCGCCTACACCGGCCTCGGCACCCGCACCCAGCTCAACTCCACCGGCAGCGTCGAGGTCCTCCGCGGCACCGAGATCACCTTCGAGGCCGTCGCCCTCCAGCCCGTGGACCGCGCCGAGCTGGTCCTCCAGATCACCCCCCTGCCCACCCCCGGCAGCGAGGAGGCCCCTGTCCCCCGCGAGCAGCGCGTGGTCCTGGAGCGCCGCCCCGGCGAGCGCCTGGTCGCCCGCTTCGTCGCGGAGGGCTCGGGCACCTACACCGTTGCCGCGCGCCTCCCTGGCGGCGTCGAGGCCACCGACGGCCTCCTCCGCGACCTCGTCGTCCACCCCGACGAGGCCCCCCGCGTCGCCATCCACGAGCCCGAAGGCGAGGTGGACGTCGCCCCCGAGGACCGCGTCACCCTGGAGTTCGAGGCCAGCGACGACTTCGGCATGACCGAGCTGGCCGTCGTCACCTGGTTCGAGGGCGACCCCGCCAGCCGACGACGCACCGTCATCAAGGCCCTGGACGGCGCGCAGGCCCCCGCGCTCCCCGGCGACGCCCGCCCCGCCGAGCTGGGCGACGGCGCCGGGGAGCCCGCCCGCAGCGACTCGGGGCGCTGGGAGCTGGACCTCCTCCCCCTCAAGCTCCAGCCCCGCGACCGCCTCGTCGTCACCCTGGAGGCCGTGGACAACGACGGCGTGCTCGGCGCCAAGATCGGCACCTCCGAGCCGGTCGTCCTCCGCGTCGCCTCCGCCGAAGACAAGCACATGGAGATCGTCCAGGAGGAAGAGAAGCTCGTCGAGGCCCTCCTCGACGTCCTCGGAGACTACCTGGAGTTCCCCGTCGGGGACCGCTGGCGCGACGACGAGGGCAAGCGCCAGGAGGGCGTCCCCGAGGCATGGACCCCCGAGCAGCGCGGCGAGCGCTACGCCGCCGCGCGCCCCGCGCACGCCAAGGCCAGCGAGGTCGTCGCCTCCATGGGCGCTCTCCTGGAGCGCATGGAGCAGGACCCCCTCATGCTCCGCCGCGACTTCGACCTCTTCAAGCAGACCTACGACGAGCTCTACGCCCGCAGCCGCGACGAGGCCGAGCTGCTCGCCCGCCTCGACCTCCCCCACCGAAACGGCGGGCTCACCCACAGCCACATGATCGGCCTCCTCGGCCAGCGACGCCTCACCATCCGCACCACCGAGCAGGGCATCCTCCGCCTGGAGGACCTCATCGCCAGCCAGCGCATGGAGAACCTCCTCGACACCGCCAAGAGCCTCAAGGACGCCCGCGAGCGCCTCCGCGAGCTGCTCCAGAAGTACAAGGACACCCAGGACCCCGCCCTCAAAGCCGAGATCATGCGCGAGATCCAACGCATCAAGGAGCGCATGCAGGAGCTGATGGCCAAGATGCAGGCCCAGATCCAGAACCTCCCCCGCGAGCACGTCAACATGGAGGCCCTCCAGCGCGAGGGCATGATGAAGGACGTCGGGGACCTCAACCAGCACCTCGACCAGATCCAGCAGATGATGGAGAGCGGCGACATGGAGGGCGCCCTCCAGGCCCTCGACAAGATGGGCGAGAACATCGACGCCATGCTCAACCAGATGGAGAAGGACTTCGACGGCATGCAGCCCGACGGCCTCAGCGAGTTCGACAAGAAGGTCGCGGAGGTCATGGACGAGCTCAACAACCTCCAGACCCAGGAGGAGGCCGTCGCCGAGCAGACCGAGGCCATCGCCAAGGCCCAGGAGGAGGAGCGCCAGCGCCGCATGGAGAAGCTCATGGAGGGCTTCATCGAGGACGAGCTCAAGAAGGTCGCCGAGCTGGAGCGACGCCTCGACGCCATCCCCAGCGAGCGCCTCTACGGCAACGACCAGGAGGAGATCGACGGCCTCCGCCGCGACGCCGCCACGCTCCGCAAGGCCCTCCAGAGCAAGGACATCGCCCAGGCCCTGGAGCAGGCCGAGGAGCTGCAGGAGCGCCTCAACCAGGCCAGCGCCAACATGCGCCTCCGCGCCTCCCACATGCCCCGCAACAACGAGCGCGCCGCAGGCTACGCCCAGGCCGACGAGAACGTCCGCCGCGCCGCACCCCAGGCCCGCGAGGTCGCCGACGACCTCCGCGACCTCATGGAGCAGGCCCAGCCCAGCCCCTCCGCCGAGCAGCAGCGCCGCATGGAGCAGCTCGGCCAGCAGCAAGGCGAGGTCCGCCAGCGCGCCCAGCAGCTCCAGCAGAAGCTCGGCGAGATGGGCCAGCAGGTGCCCGGCCTCGGAGAGAAGCTCGGCCCCGGACTCCAGGGCGCCCAGCAGTACATGGAGGGCGCCCAGGAGCGCCTCGGCCAAGGCGAGGGCCGCAAGGCCCACGACAACGAGAAGATGGCCCTGGACCAGCTCGGCCAGCTCCGCCAGCAGCTCCGCCAGATGCTCCAGCAGCAGCGCATGCAGCAGCAGCGCGAAGGCGGCCAGGGCAGCCTCAACCGCGAGGACGTCGCCATCCCCGACGCCGACCGCAGCGCCCCCCGCGCCTTCCGCGAGGACCTCATGGACGCCATGAAGGAGGGCGGCCTGGAGTCCTATCAGGACGAGCTGAAGCAGTATTACGAGTCTCTCGTGCGCTGATCCAGGATAACAAGCGAGGCCATATCGTGAAGAGAGTCTGGATCCCCCTCCTCGTCGCCGCCGCCCTGGCCCTCCTGGCGCCCGCCGCACAGGCCGCCGACCTCGCCACCCTCGCAGAAGCCATCAACGACTGGCAGCTCGACGAGGCCCGCGCCGAGCTGGAGGCCCTGGAGGCCGAAGGCGACCCCTCCGCCGAGCTGCTCCACCAGACCGGCCGCTACTACTTCCACGCCGGACAGTACAAGACCGCACTCGACGCCCTCGACCAGGCCCTCCTCCGCGTCGAAGACCCCAGGGACCGCGCGCGCTACGAGCAGACACGCGCCCTCGTCCAGAGCACCTACGACGTCACCAAGGACTACAAAGAGTTCCGCTCACCCAACGGCTACTTCGTCATCCGCATCCAGCCCGGCAAGGACGAGGTCCTCCTCCCCTACGCCTTCGAGACGCTGGAGGCCGCCTACCTCAACCTCGGCCAGGACTTCGGCTACAAGCCCCCCGCTCCCGTCCTCGTCGAGATCTACCCCGAGCCCGCCACCCTCGCCGCCGTCAGCGGCCTCACCGAGCTGGAGATCAAGACCAGCGGCACCATCGCCCTCTGCAGCTACAACCGGCTCATGTTCACCAGCCCCAAGGCCCTCCTCAAAGGCTACACCTGGCGCGACACCCTGAGCCACGAGTTCGCACACCTCGCCATCACCCAGCGCTCCCGCAACTCCGTCCCCATCTGGATGCACGAGGGCCTCGCCAAGTACGAGGAGCGACGCTGGCGCGGCGGCGGCGACAGCGACCACCTCCTCAGCCCAAGCAGCGAGAACCTCCTCGCCAAGGGCGTCAAAGAGAACAAGCTCATCACCTTCGCTGAGATGCACCCCTCCATGGCCAAGCTCCCCAGCCAGGAGGCCACCGCACTCGCCTTTGCCGAGGTCTACACCGTCATGGAGTACCTGGAGCGGCAGCGCGGCCCCGACGCCTTCGCCCAGCTCCTCACCGCCATGCGCGAGACCGGCGACCCCGAGCAGGCCATCTCCAGGGTCATGGGCCAGCCCTTCCCCGCCTTCCTCAAAGGCTGGAACGCCTACCTCCGCGCCCGACCCACGCGCGCCTTCGACGAAGGCTTCGTCTTCGTCGAGCGCCTGGAGTTCGCAGACGGCAAGAAAGAGAGCGAGCTGCTCGAGATCGGACAAAAAGAGGCCCGCGACTACATCCACCTGGGCGAGCTGCTCCAGGCCCGCAAGCGCCTCCAGGCCGCCGTCGAAGAGTACGAGAAGGCGCGCGCCCTCGTCGGAGACCGCAACCCCATCCTCCAGACACGCCTCGGGCGCACCCTCCTCACCCTCGGAGACGCCCCCGAGGCCGTCGATGTCCTCAAGCGCTCCCTCGAATACTACCCCACCTACTTCAACACCCACCTCCTCCTCGGGGAAGGCTACCTCGCCCTCAAAGACTACCCCCAGGCCGAGGCCCACCTCATCGAAGCCGTCGGCATCAACCCCTTCGACCCCGCTGTCCACGAGGGCCTGACCCGCCTCTACCAGGCCACCTCACGCCCCGAGCTGGCCCAGCGCGCCAGCGAGCACGCGCGCCGCGTCGGCGGCGGACCCCGCTGACACCAGAAAAACAACGCGCGACGCAACGACAGCCACCAGACGACGATAACACCTCCAACGCGCGGCCGCCCTCTCGCTGGCCGCCCTCGCTGGAGCGTCCCCATGCCACGTCGTCTCACCCTGCCCCTCCTCCTCGCCCTCTCCACGCTCGGCCTCCTGCACCTCGCCGCTGCCTGCGGCGGCGGCGGCGGCGGCGGCGGCGGGTGCAGCCCCGCCTTCGATGACGCCTGCGTCTGCGCCGACCCCGAAGGCGCCACGTGCGACCCCGATGTAGATTTCCCGTGCAGCTGTACCCTGGAGGACAACAACAGCCCCGCCAACAACAGCCCCGCCAACAACAGCCCCGCCAACAGCCCCAACAACAGCCCCGACGGCAACAACGCCAGCCCGCCCTCCCCCGACAACGCCGGCCTCACCTTCGTCGCCACCTACCCCGACGGCGCGCGCCTCCAGTTTCCCTCCAACCCACGCGGCTTCATCCCCACCTTCACCGGCGACGGACACCTCGTCGTCCTCCTCTGCGCCCTGAGCGACCCCACCTGCGAGGCGCCCGTCTGGATCGGCGCCCCCGACCGCGACGACCCCGCGCAGTGGTCCGCCTCCGGCTCCTCACCCGCCCCCATCCAGGGCCCCTTCGGCCCCACCATCACCCTCCGCGGCCTCCCCGCCGGCACCTTCCGCGTCATGATCGCGGAGGACAGCGCCGCCTCCCGCGCACGCGGCAAGGCCTGGACCGACGGACGCGCTGGCGCCGGGCGACCCTGGGGCGGCGTCGTCAGCACCATGGACCTCCTCCTCAGCGACCAGGACCCCGACGTCGGCTTCAACCCCCCACCCGCCCCCCGCGAGATCACCCTCACCGCCGATAACGTGACCGACCTCGGCACCATCGACCTCGGCCACTTCTTCGAGGAGGACATCTCCCCCACCCCCCAGGGCGAGGAGGGCCTCCTCGTGGTCGCCTCCTCCAGCACGGGCGGCCTCCGCCTGATCGATCTGGAGCGCCGGGACCTCCTCACCGCGCCGGGCGGCGGCCTCGACCACGTCCTCCAGGACGCCGACGGCGACCCCATCGAGGGCACGATCTGCAACCTCCTCCCCGGCCCCGACGACCTGA
>CAUJGC010000500.1 GCA_963169075.1 Myxococcota bacterium | reverse complement strand
CCCCGCGCCCGCCGGCGGGGTCCCCCCCCCCCCCCGCCGCAGGGGTCAGGACAGCCGCCAGGGTGATCAGGACGCCCGCCGGGGTGATCAGGACGAGCCCCCGAGGCCCCTGGACCCAGCGGCCTGGAACAGGGTGATCTTCTCGGATGCCCAGGGCTGAAATGTATAGACTGAGCCCCTGGCGCCCCGCGCGATGCAGCGTGGCCCCAGGTCGCGGCCTTTGAACGGGAGGCGTTGTGATGATCCCCGACTGGACAACAGAGCATATATTGCCGCCGGTACGTCAAGGCAGACGCGATACGCATCGTGACCGTTCACCTTATCGTTGCACCATGCTGGATGTGGTGGAGCGGCTTGGCGTGAGCGCTGAGCGGCGCTTGATCCTGACGGGATTATTGGAGTATCGGCAGGCGCTTCGGGACGCGGGGGTCCTGACTGGCTTTCAGTGGTTGAACGGGAGCTTCGTTGAGGATGTTGAGGCTCGGGAGGAGCGACCGCCGAATGATGTTGACGTGGTGACGTTTGCGGCGTTGGGCGACGAGGGGATCCAGAAGAAGCGTAAGAGGGATCATCCTGTGCTGTTCGATAGAGCACAGCATGCGATCTGCAAGGCGACCTATAGCGTAGATGGCTACCTTGTAGACCTGGGGTTCCCGCCTCATCTCTTGGTTCGTGAGACGAGCTATTGGTACTCGATGTGGTCGCACCGGCGCGGCGACAAGCTGTGGAAGGGTTTCGTGCAGCTTGAGTTGGACGCTGGATCAGCGCAGGATGCCGAGGCCAGCGCGTTGCTAAGCACAACAGCCCTATCGGTTTCGTGAGAGGACGCGATGAGGATCAGCGAGCGTGAGTTTCTGGAGGCCGAATGCAACGAGCTGCGCTATATGCTGTCGATGCTGAGCCCAGAGGAGTGGGCCAAACACCCCATCGGCCAGGGCAGCCTTCTGCACCGTCTGGAGGAGGTCGAGCGTGAGCTTCAGGCGCTGGAGCCTGGTTCGGAGCCCTTCTGCCTGGATCTGACCTTTCGTGGGGCCCCGGTGGAGGGGAGCCGCTCTATCGCAGCGAGCTTCGCAGGGAAGGCCACGGAGCTGTTCAGCGATGCCGGGCTGGCGCTCTACGCCGGGAGTCTGAACCCGGAGCTGAAGACGAAGGGGCCGGTGCCCAACAAGGCCGAGCTGGCGCCGCGGATCGTGGGGACGGTGCGCGGCTCGTTCGGCTTTGAGTTCGAGTTCCCGAGGGTGGAGGCGACCGAAGAGCTCGGGTTGTTTGACGGCGAAGCGGCGCTTGATCCGGCGGCCACGCTGGTGGCGCTGGTGGACGCGGCGAGCCGCGGCCAGGAAGAGGAGGTCGCAGAGGCGTTGAGCCGCGTGCATGACCGAGCGGCCCAGAAGCTGGGCGCGTTCGCGGCCTATGTGGCGAAGCAGGAGGCGACGTTTGGAGTGAGCACGGCGACGCGGCGCGTCGAGGTGCCCAGCGCGGAGGTGGCGCGCCGGATGGGCGAGCTGCTGGGCGACAAGACGCGCGAAGGCGAAGAGCTGCTTGAGGGCGTGTTGAGCGGCGTGCTCCCCGAGAGCCGGAGGTTCGAGCTGAGGCAACACGAGGGAGGCCGGGTCATCACAGGTCGCATCGACCCGGCGCTTGGTCCGGGGCAGGAGATCCTCACGCGATGGCAGGGGCAGCCCGTGCGGCTCCGAGCGCGCGTGATCCGGGTGGGCGCGGCCCAGCGCCATGTGGCGCTGGGCCTGGAGGCGCTTGACGGCGCCCCCTGACCGCTCCTAGCCCGCGTTCCGCAGGAAGTCCGCGACCTCGGCGAAGCGCTGATCGAGGAAGGCGCGGAGCGGCCCCTGGACGCCCTGCTTGTCCAGGGCGGCGCGCATCGCGCGGAGCCAGGCGTCGCGCATCGCGACGTCGATCGCGACGCGGGCGTGACGCATGCGGAGCCTCGGGTGGCCGTGCTGCGCCATGTAGTCCTGCGGCCCGCCCAGCCAGCCGACGAGGAAGAGGCCGAAGCGCTCGCGCACCTCGGGGTGCAGGCGCCCCTCCGGGGTCAGGCGATGCGTCGCCGTCAGCGCAGGCTCATGAGCCTCCATCGCATCGTAGAAGGCCTCCGAGATCGCCAGCACGGCCTCGCGGCCCCCCAGCATGTCGTAGGGAGAGCGCTCCAGGTTGGGAAGATCGCTCACGGTGTTCTCCTCATGAAGAGACAAGACGCGACGCCGACGCCGCCTCTGCTATACAAGGGGCTCGCGGCGCTCGCAACCCCCCCGGCCCCGTAACCTCCTGTTCGCTGCGCTCGCAGGAGCAACGGGGCCGGTCCCCCCCGTGACGGCAACCCCCCCGGCCCCGTAACCTCCTGTTCGCTTCGCTCTCAGGAGGAACGGGGCCGGTCCCCCCCGTGACGGGGGGACACCGACGGGTCGCGGGGGGCGCTGGGGATGATCGGCGACCGGTACGCGTACTTCGCGATCGTCGGGTGGGTCTTCGCGCTCGCCGCGGCGCTGTCGGCGTGCCCGTGGCGCGCGGTCGCGTCGGTCGCGTCGGCCGCCGCGCTCG
>CAUJGC010000499.1 GCA_963169075.1 Myxococcota bacterium | reverse complement strand
CAGCTACGGCCCCCCGCGGGTGACGGCGATCGGGGTGGAGGTGAGCCGGGTGCTCTTGATGCTCAACATCCTGGAGCGTCAGGCGGGGCTCCGGGTGACCGGCCACGACGTGTTCGTGAACGTCGCGGGCGGGATCAAGATCACGGAGCCCGCGGTGGATCTGGCGCTGGCCGCGGCGCTGGCCTCGTCGAAGCTGGATCTGCCGATCCCGCAGCGGACGGCGCTCTTCGGGGAGGTGGGGCTGACCGGCGAGGTGCGCTCGGTGGGTCAGGCGTCGATCCGGCTGGCGGAGGTGACCAAGCTGGGGTTCGAGCGGTGCGTGCTCTCGGAGAGCAACGTGGAGGCGCTGCGGACCGAGGGCGCGCTGCCGCGCAACATCCAGCTCACGGCGGCGCGCAACGTGCGCGACGCGATCCGGACCCTCTTCGTCCCGGAGTCGGGCGCAAATCCAGGCGAGGAGGGTTGACAAGGAGGCCGCGGCGTGCACATTCTGGGGCTGTCGGCATCATCGGCTGCGGCGAGTGATCTCGCCGTTGGAGGCTCCTCCTCCCAGCTTCGTGGAGATGCTGCTTTCTCACCAGCCCAGCTCATGAGCACCTCAGACACTACGTGCGTCGCCTGTCCCGCCTCCTCTGGAGAGCCTCCCCCGTCTGGCGAAACTGACGGCCCTGAACAGGCCGGGCCTCTCTCGGCTTCGAAGCGTTCGGGAGGGGCGGAGCGATGATCGCGTGGGAGATCGTCGGGATCCTCTTGAGCCTGGTCTTCTCGGCCTTCTTCTCGGCGTCGGAGACCGCGCTCAGCTCGCTGGGCCGCGCGCACACCGAGAAGCTGATCGATGAGGGCGGGCGGCTCAACAAGAGCCTCCAGCTCTGGGTGGATCACCCGCTGCGGGTGCTCAACGCCATCCTGATCGGCAACAACATCGTCAACATCACGGCGTCGGCGCTGGCGACGGATCTCTCGAACCGTCTCCTGGGCGGGACGGCGTATCAGGACACCGCGATCCCCATCGCGGTCGGCTTGATGACGCTGCTCCTGTTGACGTTCGGGGAGATCGTGCCGAAGTCGCTCGCCCGCTCGCAGAGCGAGCGGCTGGCGCCGTGGGCGATCTGGCTCCTCAAGGTGCCCTACGCGCTCTTCTATCCGGGGACGCTGGCCTTCACGTGGCTCGCCAAGAAGCTGATCACCAGCCTGGGCGGGACCTCGGAGCAGAACACGCCGCCGGTGACGGAGGAGGACATCGAGTATATGGTCGATCTGGGCAGCCGGGTGGGCTCGCTGGAGGAGGGCAAGGGGCGGATGCTCCAGTCCGTCTTCGAGTACACCAGCACGGTCGTCCGCGAGATCATGGTCGCCCGCACCGACATGCAGACCCTCAGCGTCGAGGCGACGCTGAAGGAGACCATGGAGGCCATGGAGCGCACCGGCCACAGCCGCCTGCCCATCTACGAGGGCAACGTGGACAACATCGTCGGGGTCTTCTACGCCAAGGATCTGCTGCGCTACTTCGCGCAGCCGCAGCCCCCCGGTGGGACCTTCCAGCTGCGGGACTTCCTGCGGCGTCCCTTCTTCGTGGTCGAGCCCATGAAGATCAGCGATCTCCTCAACGAGTTCCAGCGTCGCCGGACCCATATGGCGATCGTCGTGGATGAGTTCGGCACCACCGCCGGCTTGATCACCCTGGAGGACATCATCGAGGAGTTCGTGGGCGACATCCAGGACGAGTACGACGACGAGGACAGCTGGCTGGACCGCCTCCCCAACGGCAACCTCCTGGTGGACGCCCGCTGCACCGTCTCCGAGGTGGAGGAGGCGCTGGACGTCGAGTTCCCCGAGGAGCGCGACTACACCAGCGTGGGCGGCCTCATCGTCGCCACCACCGGCACCGTCCCGGAGGCGGGCGCCGAGGTCCGCGTGGCGGGCATCCTCTTCAAGGTGCTGGAGTCGGACGAGAAGCGCGTGATCAAGGCGCAGATCATCGACGAGCGCCCCCTGCAGAACCCCGAGTCCAGCAGCGGAGAGGGGCCCCGGATGGCCTCGTGAGGCGCCGGGCATAGGCGCCGCGCGCGTCGTGTTCCCCTCCCATCGCCTCGCCTCCAGGCGCGAGGCAGGACCCACAACCCTGTGTGGATGACGTGATGACGAAGCTCCTTCGAAGCGGGCTGCGCGCGAGCGCGGCGGTGGCCTCCCTCTCTCTCCTGGCGCTGCTGGCGGCCCCGGCGGCGGCTCAGGACAAGGACAACCCGCTGGACGCAGCCGAGGTGACGCGCCGCGTCCAGGACTTCTACAAGACGACCGCCGACTACCAGGCGCGCTTTGAGCAGATCTACACCGACGTGGCCGCGGGGGACTCCCGGACCTCCACGGGGCGCGTCTTCTTCAAGAAGCCCGGCAAGATGCGCTGGGATTACCTGGCGGAGAAGGGCGGCAAGACCCAGCTCGCCAAGGTGCTCGTGAGCGACGGCAGCGTCTTCACCGTCTACGAGCCCGAGTTTGACCAGTACTTCAAGAAGTGCCTCAAGGAGTCCCAGCTCCCCACGGCGCTCTCCTTCCTCATGGGCGAGGGCGAGCTGCTCAAGGACTTTGAGCCCAAGCTCCTCAAGTCGACGAAGGAGGGCACCCACCGCCTGGAGCTCTCCCCGCGGGCCAGCCAGGGCACCTACAAGAAGCTGGAGTTCGTGGTGGACGCCGCGACCTTCGCGGTGCAGGAGGCGATCATCTACGATCCCTACGGGAACACCAACCGCCTCGTCTTCCACAAGCCCCTCGTCAACAAGAACCTCCCCGATCAAGGGTTCAAGTTTGCGCCGCCCAAGAGCGCCCGGGTCGTCGGCGGCCCCGCCGAGGTGACGTGCAAGTGACCCTCGGGGGCGCTCGTCTGGCCGTGCAGGCCAGACGGGCGGCTGGAGGTGGCTTTGCTACCGCGCCGCACATCCGTTAGAGTCCCTGGGGACAGGTCTTGCGTGGCGTCCCTGAACGGAGCGGTGAGGTTGTATCATGGAGGTGTTGAGGCGAGCGGGGCTCCTGGCGCTGCTGGCGCTGGCGGCGTGTACGAGCCCTCAGCTTGACGTCGGCGCGGGGGCTGACGGGGGGCTGGGCGACGGGGAGGACGTCGCCCTGGGGGATGTCCCGGCCGAGGAGGACGCCTCGCCGCTCCCGGACGCTGCGGGCGGGGAGGACGCCGGGCCGGTGGAGGAGGTGTGGGCCCCGCGGAGCCTGGCGCCGGTGGCGGAGTGGCGGGAGGCGGACTATATCCCGCGCTCGCGCCCCAAGGCGCTGGAGCTGTCGGCGGATGAGCGGACCCTCTTCGTGGCGCTGGCGGGGAACCTGATCGATCCCGGAGACGAGGTGCTGGCGCTGGACGCCGCGACGGGGCAGGTGCGGGCGCGGGTGAAGGTGGGCTCGTCGCCGCAGGGGATGGCGTTGAGCCCGGACGGGTCGCGCCTCTTTGTGGCGTGCCAGCTCTCCAATTATATCAGCGTGATCGACACGGCGACCCTCCAGGCGGTCGGGCAGATCCCGGCCTCGTTCTACGCGCAGGACATCGCTATAGCCCCGGACGGGCAGACCCTCTACGTCTCGAACCGCTGGCTGGAGGCCGTGGAGGTCGTCCGCTTGAGCGGGGTCAGCGGCGAGGTGGTCCAGACGATCCGGGTGGGGACCAACCCGCGGGATCTGGTGTTGACGGCGGACGGGATGCTCTATGTGGGCAACCTCTCGGCCACCTCGGTGAGCCTCGTGGACCCGTCGCAGGGGCGGGAGGTCTTCCGCTTCCACACCAACTCGCCGGTGAACGGCCTCGCCACCGACGGCACCCACGTCTTTGCGGCGACGCTTGGGGTGGGGGATGGGCACCCGGCCCTCAGCGGGCTCTCCGAGGGGGTGCCCTTCCGGGGCGACACCACCGAGGGGGAGGGGTTCGCGGACATCAACAACGATCTGCTCGTGCTCCAGGGGCGCTCGCTCAACTACCGCTACACGTCGGACACGGCGGAGGTGTCCCACGCCGACGTCGAGGGGGACTACGCGCCCGGCGAGCTGATCGTCCAGGGGGCGCTCCCCGAGCAGGCCACCGTGCAGGGGGATCGGCTCTACGTCGCGATGTCGGCCTCCGACGAGGTGCAGGTCCTCCAGATCAACGCGCTCACGGGGGCGCTGACCCCGCTGGCGCTCCTGGACACCGGGATCAACCCGTTTGAGCTGGTCGCGACCCGGGACAACAGCACCGTCTTTGTGGCCGATCGCCTCGGGGAGACGGTGTCCCGCATCACCGTGGCGACCAACGCGCGTCAGGCCTTCCCGGTGGGGCGCAGCCCCCAGGCCTACCCCGCCACGGAGTACGAGCAGGGGGAGGCGCTCTTCCACTCGGCGCGCTTCTCCTCGGAGGCGCTGCCCAGCGGCGTGTGGCCGGAGGGGACGAAGTCCGGCGACAAGTCCTGCAACCACTGCCACCGCGAGAGCCTGACCGACGGCAAGGTCTGGCAGGTCGGCAAGGGCCTCCTGGTCTACGAGGGCGGCGAGCGGATGCCGCCTGCGGCGCGCAACATCCGCGACACGCTCCCCCTCTTCTGGGAGGGCGTCCAGCTCGCCAAGGACTTCGATCTGGAGTCCGCCGAGTTCAGCCCGCCGCCCGACTTCGGCTGCGAGGAGGGGGAGCCCGGGGACTTCCTCTTCCCCTGCGCCGCGCGGGATGACTTCTTTCGTCAGCAGACCCGCTACCTCGATCCGCGGGGCCAGGGCTTCGACTTCCGGCGCGTCTCCACCGAGCTGATCGGGGTCTTCCTGGTCGGGCGCCCGCGCCTGCTGCCCAACCCCGACCACCAGCTTGCTTCGGGGGCGCGGGCCGGGCAGATCGCGCGCGGGCGCGGGCTCTTCCACTCCAATGAGGTGCAGTGCTTCACCTGCCACCCCAGCGAAGACGCGGCCCGCCCCTTCACCAACAACCAGAGCATCCCCCCTGTCATCTCCTCGTCGCCGCTGGATCGCGGCCTCGTCTTCAAGGATGAGGTGGACGGCAACATCAACATCCCCTCCCTGCGCGGCGTGTGGGATCGCCCCGCGGTCTTCTTCCATGACGGTCGCGGGAAGAGCCTGCGCAGCGCCATCCTCCCGCCCGGACACGCCTCCCTCGTCGAGGGCGAAGACGGCTGCCACTACCTCGATCAAGTCTCGACCAGCTTCATCAACGGCGTCGTCCGACCCGTCTACAACGGCCAGGGCTGCAACGAGGTCAACGGCACCCCCAACACCCACGGCATCACCGCGCAGCTCACCCCCATGCAGGTCGAAGACCTCCTGGCCTATGTGCGGTCGATCCAGTAGGCGGTGACCCCCCCGGCCCCGTAACCGCAACCCCCCCGGCCCCGTAACCGCCGACTCCGCTGCGCTTCGTCGGCGGAACGGGGCCGGTCCCCCCCGTGACGGCAACCCCCCCGGCCCCGTAACCGCCGACTCCGCTGCGCTTCGTCGGCGGAACGGGGCCGGTCCCCCCCGTGACGGGGGGACACCGACCTCCCTCGCTCCGCTCGCTCGCCATGTGCTCGCTCGCTT
>CAUJGC010000498.1 GCA_963169075.1 Myxococcota bacterium | reverse complement strand
TGCGGCCCCCCCCGGCCCCCTCCCCGCCCCGCCCCCCCACCCCCCCCCCCCCGACCGGGTCGGTGCCCCCCCCACACGGGGGGGACCGGCTGCGTTCCTCCTGAGAGCGCAGCGAACAGGAGGTTACGCAGCCGGGGGGGTCATCGCCCCTCCGGCCCGGCTTCGCGCCGCACGCGGGGCATCAGCTCGGCGAAGTTGCAGGGGCGGTGGCGGCTGTCGAGCTGCGGGATCAGGAGCTGCTCCAGCGCCAGCCGCACCGCGCCCGTCGAGCCTGGCAGGACAAAGACGAAGGTCGCGTCGCAGAGCCACGCCTCCGCGCGGGACTGGATCGTGGAGGTCCCGATGTCCTGGTAGGAGAGCCAGCGAAAAAGCTCCCCGAAGCCCGGGATGTGCTTGGTGCCCAGGGGCGCGATGGCCTCCGGGGTGATGTCGCGTCGGGTGACGCCCGTCCCGCCGGTCGTGATCACCACGTCCACCGCCGGGTCCGCGATCCAGGCCGCGACCTGGGCGCGCACCGCGGCCTCGTCGTCCGTCACGATGGCGCGCGCCGCCAGCCGGTGGCCTGCCGCCGTCAGCAGCTCCGCCGCCAGCCCGCCGGAGCGATCCGTCTCCAGCGTCCGCGTGTCCGAGACCGTCAGCACCGCCACGCTGAGGGGGGTGAACTCACGATTTGTATCGATAGGCATATGTTTGATATCTCCTTTATATGAGGTGTTGTTGGAGCTGCTCCAGGCCGCGGCAGGGGTCGGGCTCGTGTTGGAGCGCGCCGGCCCAGCGGGCGCGGGTGTCGATGGCGGCCCAGTCGAAGCGTCCGGCGGCGCAGGCGCCGCTGTTGAGGTAGAGGCCCCAGGGGGTCTGGACGCGGGCGGCGACGTGGGTGTGGCCCAAGGCGAGGAGGTGGACGCGGGGGTGGTCGCGGAGCCAGGCGGCGGCGCCTGCGGCGTAGCGGCAGGCGGCGTCGCGGGGCGCGGCGAGGCGCGGCGGCGGGGCGGGGTTGTAGAGGTGGCGGACCTCGGCGGCGTGGCGGCGGGCCTCCAGGGCGCCCCAGAGGGGGTGCTCGGGGGGCTGGCGGCGGAGCCAGCCGGTGGTCCAGGCGAAGGCGTAGGGGAGGGCGGGGAGGCGCTTGAGGAGGCCGTCCCAGCGCTGGCCGTGGGTGAAGGCGAGGGTGAGCCCGTCGGCGTGGAGGTGGCGCCAGGCAGGGACGCCGTCGGTCGAGGCCAGGAGCGGGTCGTGGTTGCCCCAGGTGAGGAGGTAGGGGGGACGGTGGAGGCGGGCGGTGAGGCGCGGGTAGCGGCGTCGGCTGGCGGCGAGGGCGCCGGAGGGGTCACGCCAGCGCGCTCCCTGCCAGGTCTCGTAGAGGTCGCCGTTGATGACGACGACGTCAGCCCAGCGCTCCAGGGCGTCGAGGAAGCGGAGGAAGGCGGCCTCGTCGTGCTGGAAGCGGTCGGCGCGGTCGCCGCAGCCGAGGTGGAGGTCGCTGAGGATGGCGATCTTCATGGTCTGGAGGTGGGAGGGCTCAGAGATCCTCGTAAGGCCAGGAGCGGTCGGCGCGGTGTTGGAGGAGGCGCTCGAAGAGGGCGCGGGCCTCGGGGAGCCCGTAGTCGTTGAGGTTGTAGGCCCGCGCCCAGAAGCGGGTGAGGTCTCCTCGCCCGACGCGCTCGTACTGGAGCGCCTTGATCATCATCTGGAGGCGGTCGGCGGCCTTGACGACGCGGGCTTCGAGGGTCTGGCCGTCGGCGTACTCCTCCCAGAGCTCGACGTAGCGGGGGGAGAGGGGGAGGAGCAGCTCGCGGGCGGCCTCGCGCTCGGCGTCGAGGACGGCCTTGGCGCCGATGCGGCGCTTGACCGGGGAGGGGATGTCGGTGATGAGGCTCTCCGCGATGTCGTGGAGGGTGGCGATGCTGAGGGCGCGCCCGACGTCGAGGGGCGGTGGCTCGGGGCGGGCGCGGATGGCGTCGCAGAGGGTGAGGGTGGTGAGGACGACGCCGTAGGCGTGGGCGGCGACGGACTCGGGGTTGGCGACGCGGCTGACGACCCAGCCGGTGCGCGGGAGGGCCTCCAGGCGGTCAGCGTGGCGGAGGAGGTCGAGGATGGCGTCAGGATCGAACATGGGGCCTCATCAGGAGAGCTTGCGGAGGGCCTTGGCGAGGCGCTGGACCTCGCGGGTCCAGGCGCGGGCCTCGTCGGGTGGGAGGGGGCGCCCGCCGAAGCGGGCGACCATGTAGCGGGTGATGGCGCGGGCGATGGCGTCGCGCTCGGGGAGGGTCGAGGCGCTGACGCGGGCGGCGAGGGCCTCGGGGCCCTCGGCAGGCCGCGGGTCGAGGGCGTGGCGGTAGAGGGCGTCGCGGAGGGTGGTGTAGGAGCGGGCGATGGCGGAGGCCGGGAGGGCGCGGGCGGGGAGGCGTCGCCGCCGCGCCCAGGCGGCGCCTGCGGCGAAGGTCAGGGGGAGGGCGACGGCGACGAGGAGGACGGGGGTGGAGGCGCCGGGGCGCCAGAGGAGGAGGGCGACGCCGAAGGAGGCGCCGACGGCGCCGACAGCGGCGCCCAGGTCGAGCCAGGCCAGCGGGCGCGGGGCGCGGAGGCGGATGAAGAGGCCGCCGGCGGAGGCCAGGAGGAGGATGAGGGCGGCGGGGAGGAGGTTGCGCCGGGCGTCTTCGAGGAGATCGCGGAGGGTGAAGGCGAACTCGCGGGGCTGGGTGGCCTCCTCTTCGGGGCCGCCGATGGCGGCTGCGGCGGTGCGGAGGAGGTCTACCTGGGTCTCGAGGTCGTACTCGATGATGTACTTCATCCACTTGAAGCGGAGGGAGTCGTAGGCCTTGCGGAAGGGGTCGAAGAAGGAGGTCTCGGCAGCGGCGGCAGCGGCGCCGCCGGGGGTGGGGTCGAAGGTGACCCAGCCGACGTCGGGGAACCAGACCTCGACCCAGGAGTGGGCGTCGGCGTTGCGGACGGCGAGGAAGTCGTCAAAGTCGTTCCACTGGCCGCCGAGGAAGCCGTTGACGTTGCGCGCGGGGATGCCCTGGGTGCGGAGCATGATGACCATGGCGGTGGCGAAGTACTCGCAGTGTCCGCGCTTGTGATCGAAGAGAAAGGCCAGGAGCGGCGGTCGGTCGCCGGGGTCGGGGAGGTCGGTGGTGTAGGTGTACCGGGTGCGGAGGTGCTCCTGGACGGCGATAACGCGCTGGAGGTCGTCGGTGGCGTCGGCGGTGAGGTCGCGGGTGAGGGCGGCGATGGGCTCGGCGTCGGGCGGGAGCTGGAGGTAGGCCTCGGCGCCGTGGGAGCTGAGGCCGCGGAGGCGGTCTTCGGGGTTGAGGGCGAGGCGCTCGGGTGGGGGCGGGGTGAGCCAGGAGGTGACGGTGTACTGGTAGCCGACGGTCATGGCCTGGTAGGGCTCGCCGGGTCGCGCGCGGGTGGTGTGGCGGAGGTCGCCGCCGGAGGAGAGGCTGACGCGGTGTCGGCCGAGGAGGGCTGCGGCGCCCTGGTCCTTGTCTGCGAGCTGGAGGGAGACGGCGGGGTGGAGGGCGAAGAGGACGGAGGAGCCGATGGGTTCGAGGTAGATGCGCTGGAGGAGGGAGGCGCCGGCCCACTCAGGTTTGGGCTGGACGGCGTAGACGTCGTCGCGGTCGGAGCCGAGGGCGCGGTCGTGGGTGACGCGGCTGGTCCAGCGGGTGCCGTCGTAGGTGTCGAAGCTGATGCCGCGCCAGTGGAGGCTGCTGAGGTCGTCGGGGCGTCCCTCGGGGAACTCGATCCGCATGATGACGGTGGGGTCGTCCTTGATGCGGCCGTGGGAGCCGAGGTCCACGCTCTCGGAGAAGCCGGTGGTCTGGGCGCCGTCGCGGGACTGGGAGACGAAGAAGCCGAAGCCGAGGCGGGGGAAGAGGAAGAAGAAGGAGGTGGAGGCGCCGAAGATCAGCAGCGCCAGGCCGACGAGGAGGGTGATGTACTGGCGTCCGAAGAGCTGGCGGACGTGGGCGCCGCCGCGGGCTGCGTTCTCCTCGATCTGGGTGAGGAGGTGGTGCATGGCGAAGGTGACGACGCCGACCACGACATAGATGATAAATACAAGTCCGAACGTGATATCTTCGTTGAACGCGGTAGCAGCTGCGAGGAGGAGGAAGCTCAGGGCGAAGAGCTGCTGATAGTCCACGAGGCGGACGCGCTGGAAGAGCTTGGCGACGCTGAGGTAGAGGACGAGGTAGACGCCGACGTCGACGACGCCCTGGGGTGTGAAGGCGAGGAGGGCGCCGCAGAGGGCGATGAAGCCGATGGTGAGGGCGGTCCAGAGGCGTGCGAAGCGCTCGGGGTTGATGCGGGGGGGCTCCCAGAACCAGCTGGCGACGCCGAGGAGGAGGCAGGCGGCGCCGGCGGCGTCGGGGAAGGCGCGCCCTCCCCAGAGGGCGGCGAAGGTGGAGCCGACCATGACGTAGGCGCCGAGCTTGTGGAGGGCGGCCAGGTCCAGGCGTCGCCGGGGTGCAGCGCTCACGGGGCCTCCTGGGGTGTGACGACGGCGAGGACGCGTCCGCGGCTCCAGCGTGTGGCTTCGCCGGGGAGGGTGACGAGGACGCAGGCGTCGCCGCGCTGGGCGTCGAGGTCGAGGGCGAGGGGGCCGTCGTGGGGTGGCGGGGCGAGGAGGGGCCTGGGGTCGCCGTGGAGTCGGAGGAGGGCCAGCTCGCGGAGGATGCGGTCGAGCTGCGCGGCGCCGCTGCCGTAGGGGACGCGCCCGTCGAGGGTGGCGAGGGCGACGACGTAGCCGTCTGCGATGAGGCGTTGGGCGAGGCCAGCGCAGGTGGCGATGGCGCGCTCGATGGCGTGTGCGGGGTCGGCGTGGTCCTGGGGCCAGGCGTTGGGGAAGGCGATGGTGAGGCGTCGCGCCTCCTCTTTTTCGCGTTCGCGGAGGACGAGGTCGCCGCGCTTGGCGACGAGCTTCCAGTGGACGTCGCGGAGGTCGTCGCCCTGGCGGTAGTCGCGGAGGCCGTAGTAGTCGCCGCCGCGTCCAGGGCGCGGGTGTCGGACCTCGCCCTGGGGGAGGTCTGCGAGGCCGGTGAGGGGTCCGGGGTCGAGGGGTTGGGGGTAGACGAGGAGCTCTTCTTCGGCGTCGATCTCGCGGCTCTTGCGGAAGAGTCCGAAGGGGAAGTGGGTGACGACCTCGAAGCCTTCGAGCTTGACGCGTCCGCGTCTGGGGAAGGCGAAGCGGACGGTGGCGTGGGCCTCGCCGCCGGCGTCTACGCGCATGAAGTAGGCGGCGGGCCGTCGCGCGGGGGGGAGGTCTGCGACGCGCTCGACGATCTCGATGGAGAAGGAGGGGACGCGGGGTCGGGGGTTGTCGACGAGGATCTCGATGGGTGTGGGGTGTCCGGCGAAGATGCGGTTGGGGAGGCGGTGCTTGACGTTGAGGCGTTGGATGACCTGCTCGGAGAGGACGCCGCTGACGACGATGAGGGCGAGCATCATGCCGAGGAGGAGGTAGAGGAGGTTGTTGCCGGTGTTGATGGCGCCGAAGCCGACGAGGAGGGTCATGCCGGTGAAGTAGGTGCCGAGGCGTGTGAACTTGAGGCGTCGGGGCGGCTTGAGCCAGCGCCGGAGCTGTGTGGAGGCGCTCGCCATGGCGTCAGACGGGGACCTCGGCGCTGGCGAGCAGCTCCTCGACGGCGGCCTCGGCCTCCTGGCGGTCGCCGCCGAGTCCGCGGGTGGGTCCGCTGAGGGTGAGGCGGTGCGCGAGGACGGGGACGGCGACGCGCGCGATGTCGTCGGGGACGCAGAAGTCGCGTCCCTGGACGAGGGCGTGCGCGCGTGCGGCGCGTGCGAAGGCGAGGGCGCCGCGCGTGGAGACGCCGGTGGTGATGTGTCGGGAGGCGCGCGTGGCCTGGACGATGCGCATGATGTAGTCGGCCAGGGAGGGGTCGAGGCGGACGTGATCGACCTGGCGCTGGAGGGCGATGAGGTGTTCGGTCTGGAGGATGGGTTGGAGGCGTTCGACGGGTTCGCCGTGCTGTCGGTTGAGGAGGAGGTCGCGCTCGATCTCGGGTCCGGGGTAGCCGACGGAGAGCCGCATGAGGAAGCGGTCGAGCTGGGACTCGGGGAGGGGGTAGGTGCCGTGGAACTCGAGGGGGTTCTGGGTGGCGAGGACGATGAAGGGGTCGGGGAGGGTGTGTGTGGTGTTGTCGATGGAGACGCGCCGCTCGGCCATGGCTTCGAGGAGGGCGGACTGGGTGCGTGGTGTGGTGCGGTTGATCTCGTCTGCGAGGACGACGTTGGAGAAGATGGGGCCGTGCTTGAGCTCGAAGGTCTGGGTGTCGCGGTCGAAGATGGAGGTGCCGAGGATGTCGGCCGGGAGGAGGTCGCTGGTGAACTGGACGCGCTGGAAGCGTGCGCCGATGCTCCTGGCGAGGGCCTGGGCGAGGGTGGTCTTGCCGACGCCGGGGACGTCTTCGAGGAGGAGGTGTCCGTTGGCGAGGAGCGCGGTGACGGCCATCTGGAGGACGGGGCGCTTGCCGACGAAGACCGTCTCGACGTGGGCCATGAGGCGTGGGATCGCGTCTTGGGGAGGGGCGGCTTGGGTCATGGGGTCTGCCCTGGTTGGCGCGGTGGGTGGTGCGAGCGGCGCCGTGAGTCGGCAGGGGGGAGTGTACGCGATGTTGGTGCGGAGCGAAACCCTGGAGCCGTGGCGGTGGGGTGTGTGGGGGCTTGATCTGCGGGGAGTCGAGCTTAGGTTGTAGGGTGTGTTATGGGAGGGCAGCGCCCCACATACGCCTTCCCGCCTCGTGATCGTGCACCCCTGTCGTCGGCCTCGAAACCCGGCGGCAGGGGTGTTGTGTTTTGTGGTTGTTTCAGTCAAGTTCGATGTATATTCGTGTGATGTTGCGGTTGTCCTTCTGGAAGGTGACCTCGCAGAAGAGGCCGAGGAGGTGTCCGTAGAGGGTGATGGTGTGGCCGTCGTCGTAGGTGCTCCAGGCGGGGCTGCCCTGTTGGAGGGCGGCGAGGTCGCGGAGGAGGTCTTCGCGGTGTTGTTGGAGGAGCGTGGGCCAGGGTTGGGGGAGGGGGGAGGGCTGGTGGGGTGTGTGGGGTGCGGAGAAGGCGTGGAGGAGGTGCTCGGCGGTGGCGGCGCGGAGGTCGTGGTCGCGGAGTGAGGGGGGGGGCGTGGGGGTGAGGTGGTCGAAGGGGCGGAGGAGGTGTTGCGCGGCGAGGCGTTCGGCTTCGGCGCGGAGCGTCTGGGAGGTGAGGAGGTCGGGGGTGTGCTGTGCGCGGAGGGTGTGGAGGGTGTGGGTGAGGTGTTGGGCGTGTCGTTGGCGGAGGCGTCGGAGGTTGTCGGGGGCGTGGAGCCAGCGGAGGCGGAGGAGCGCGGGTGTGTGGAGGGCGTCCGCGACGAGGGGGTCGAGGGGGCGCTCGTCGGTGGGGTGGCAGGGTGCGTAGGGTGCGAGGAGGGCGAGGAGGGCGAGGCGCTTGCGGGTGAGCCCGCTGAGGCCGTGGAGGGGTTGGAGGGTGTGGAGCGGGCGGAGGTCGAGGAGCTTGCGGGTGAGCGCCGGTGCGAGTCGGAGGTGGTGTTGGAGGGTGTCCTGGGGGCAGGTGTTGAGGGTGTGGAGGAGGGCCTGGGCCTGGAGGTCGTTGAGGGGGAGGTCAGGCGAGGCGAGGTGCCAGCGGTAGGGGTCGGGGTCGAGGGTGAGGTGGGGTGAGCGCCTGGCGAGCCAGAGGAGGCGTCCGAGGTCTTCGGGTGAGGGTTGGGCGCGCTGGTGGAGGTCGTGGAGGGAGAGGTAGGGTCTGTCGTCTGGGGTGAGGGGTGTGTGGTCGGGGCCGTGCCAGGGTGCGCCGAGGCGCTGGCGGAGGTCATCGGGGAGCGCCTGCTGGACCAGGGCGGGGTCCAAGGCGAGGTGAGGTGTCTGGGGGTGGTCGGCGTGGAGGACGTTGAGGATGGCGCGCTCGGCCCAGGAGCCTGCGTCGAGGGTGCCGCGGAGGGGGGGCGAGGCGAGGGGGTGTGGGATGATGTAGGTGAGGCGGAGCGCCTCGCGTGCGGTGTGGGGTGGGAGGATGGAGGTGGTGTCTTCGGTGTGTCTCCAGGGCGGCGGGAGGGGTGCGGGCTCGGCGCGGGTGGTCGGTGCGTCGCAGGCGAGGGCGAGGGCGAAGGTGAGGAGCGCGAGGAGGTGTGTGAGGAGGGTGCGTGTCATGGGGGTATGTGCTTGGGGTGTGTGCTCCTGGGCGCGGGGGCGTCGGCTGCGGGCTGGTGATATGTTCAAGTCTTGTGCCAGGGGGGTGTTGTGGGCATCTTTGCGGGCTGTGCGGTGTTGGGTGTGTCGGCGCGCCGGGGTGGGGTGGCTGCTCGGGTGTCCGCTGGCAAGTGAAGTAGCCACCCGAGTGTGGCGGCGAGCGCACAGGCTGGGAGGAGGTGTGGATGAGCGAGCGTAACCTGGGGCGCTTTCTTGGGGAGCTGTGGCGTCGGGAGGCGAGCCAGCCCGCGCTGTGGGGTCGGGGCGAGGGCGGCGCGCTGGAGGCGTGGGCGTCGGGGCGGGCGCTGGCGCAGGTGACGCGGCTCGGGGTGGGGCTCCAGGCGGAGACGCTGGAGCGGGGCGGGGTGACGTTCGCGCCGCTGGCGGCGGGGACGCGGGTGTTGATCGCGGCGCCGCAGGAGGCGGAGGGGCTCGTGATGGCGCTGGCGGCGTGGAGCGTCGGCGCGGTGACGATCCACGTGGCGCCCGATCTCCCGGAGGAGCTGCTCGGGCAGGCGTTGGAGCGGATGAAGGCCGAGGTGGTGCTGGTGGACAGCCGCCAGACCCTGGGGGGGCTGGAGCTGGCGTCGGACGCGGCGCTGCGCGAGGCGAGCGTGCTGATGTTGGAGGGGGCGCCGGAGCCTGCGGTGCCTCGGGTGCTTGGGTGGGGGCGTGCGCTGGAGCTTGGGGATCGCTAGCAGGTGTTGGGGGGTATGGAGCGGCTGGCGCGGTCGATCTTCGAGGTGCCGCCGGAGGCGCGTGCGGCGATCTTCTACTGGGCGGAGGGCGGCGCGCTGAAGGCGGCGGCGCTGACGCACGGCGAGGTGCTTGGGGCGCTGCCGGCGCTGCCTCGGGGGTGGGGGCTCGCGCCCGGGGAGGGGATCTATTCGGCGCTCTCGCTTGGGGATCGGGAGGGGGTGCTCTGGACGCTGCGCGCGCTGGCGCATCGTCATGTGTTGGCGCTCTCGGGTGGTGAGGTGTCGTCGTCGGGGGTGGCGCAGGTGGCGCCGCGGGCGCTCTGGGCGGAGGCTCGGGTGGTAGAGGCGCTGCTGGACGGGCTGGACCGTGGTGATGAGCGCTCGGTGCGCGGCGCGCTCAAGCGGGGCCTGGGGTGGCTGGAGGGTCGTCGGGGGGGAGGCGTCGCGGGTGAGGTGGTGGCGGCCGGGCTGGGCGGCTGGGCGGAGCGCGGGCTGGCGGCGCTGGTGCGGCGCGACCTGGGGGGGAGCCTGCGGCTTGTCTTCTGTCCGGGGGGCGGGTTG
>CAUJGC010000497.1 GCA_963169075.1 Myxococcota bacterium | reverse complement strand
CGCGGAGGGCGGCGTCCAGCTCGGGGGCGGGGTCGGTGATGGGGGCGTCGGGGTCTGATGTGGGGGGATGTGGGGGGATGTGCGCGAGGGCGTCGCGGAGGGGTCGCTGGGCGGCCTGGAGGGTCTGGGGCGCGCGCAGCTCGGGGATGGCGGCGTCCACGCGGTCGAGGAGGAGTCGGGCGGCGTGGGCGGTCTGGGCGCGGAGGAGGAGGGTGGCGGCGCGCTGCCAGAGGACGGCGCGCTTGAAGAGGGAGCCGTTGCGGTGGAGGCGTCGGCCCATGTGGACGAAGGCGGTGATGAGGTCGTGGCTGAGGGGGATGACGTCGGCCAGGACGGCCTCGACGATGACCTCGGACCAGTCGTCGTAGTAGCCGGGGGAGTCGCGGACGCGCTCGAGGTGGGGGATGCGGTCGCGGGCTTCGTCGAGGCGGCCCAAGGCGAGGTAGCACCTGACGAGGAGGTGGTCGCGCTTGAGGGTGGTGGTGTGGGAGGGGTCTTTGCCGTCGATGTGGAGGGTGACCTCCAGGGCCTCCTGGGGTCGCTGGAGGAGGAGGAGGGCGCGTGCGCGCTGGGCGTGGAGGTTGTGTCCGACGGTGGCGCCGCGCTGGTGGATGGCGCGGATCTGCTGGTCTACGAAGTCGAGCAGCTCGGCGCCGCGGTCGGCGTCGAGGAGTGCGGAGCCGTACTCGCTGGAGATGCAGTCCCAGCAGGGCCAGGAGGCGTCGATGCGGTCGAGGGTCTCGCGGGCGACGGCGAGCCGCTCTTCGACGTAGCCGGGTCCGTCGGTGTCGGCGTAGGTGCAGGCGAGGTCCTGGACGACGCAGACGGCCTGGGGGCAGGCCTGGGTGTCGGGTCGGCTGGCGAAGTCGAGGAGGCTGACGGCTTCGGGGAGGCAGTCTTTGACCTCGTGGCGGTGGATGACGCGGCTCTGCATGTGCCAATGTCGGAAATACAGCTCAAGCCAGGGGTTTCTGGCGGCTCGGGCGAGGGCGACGGCCTCGGTGACGAGGCCATCGGCCTCCTCGTGCTTGAGATCGGAGACGCGGTCGGGGACGGCGTAGATGAGCCAGGCGAGGCGTTGATCGCCGTCTTTGCGGAGCTGATTGGCGGACTCGATGACCCAGCGCCAGATGTCCATGGGGGGCTCCTACTTTCACCCAAACAGGCTACTGACCGATTGACTCAATCATTCTCCGAAGAATATCCGCCGTCTTTTTATTTGCAGTCTTTTTCCAGTAATCCTCTGAAAGCATCCTCTGAACATCATCTTGTATTGATTGAAAATCCTTTGCAACACTCAACAGTTCACTGTAATCAGGGTAAACACTCAGCAGAGCCTTAATTACACCATCCGGAGTTACGTTACATTCGGTGATTTGTCCATTTTTACATGAATCGATCTCTTTGACATCGACCTTAAGCCCTTTGCCGAGACCGCTCAGCAACCCACTTATCTTGTCGAGTCTTCGCTGAACATTATCCTTCACATCCATGCTAAACACTTCATCATTCAGCCTCTCAACATCAACACTAAACTCAAAACGATCTCTCCTCATACTTACATACACCTCATTGGCAAGCAGTACTGTAACCTCTAGAATCAATTTCTGCATTGCCGAGTGATACCTGTTCAACAAGCTCAACACCCGCTGAGTTTGCTCGGCAAATTCTTTCTCTATTTCTTCCCTTATTATGGCCTCTTGCTTCTCCCTGCTTGAGCAGGCAGGAAGGCTCACAACAACACTACTAAGCACAACAAAAGAGCAGACCCACGCAGTCCTGTTTTTCATAAACGCCTCCTATGAGAAAGATGTTATCAACATAGTCAATGCCAGCCGAATCTCTCAGTGCACAGCCAAGCATAAACATATAGCCAACCATAGAAAAGCAAACCAGACCGTGCACAAGCTTCAGGATAGCCCGAACATAAAATAAGTCAAGGCTGTTTTCATCACTGAATCATGTTAACAATTTGAGAGCTACCATCAGAGTTCAAGGCTGGTCGAGGAGCTGTCGGACGGCGTCCCCCCAGGCGGTGAGGGCCTCATCGACGGACATGTAGACGTCCTCGCGGGCGGGGTCGGCGTGCATGGCGACGAGGGCGCGGAGGAGGTGGAGGGCGGTGGCGCGGCGGTGCTCGGGGGCGTCGAGGAGGAGGGGGATGAGGGGGGAGTCGAGGTTGAGGTAGAGGCGGGCGGTGGGTCCGGCGGCGGCGGCGGCGGTGTAGAGCCTGGCGAGGGAGAGGGCTGCGGTGGCGATGCGCTTGTTGGCCTCGTCGGAGTCGATGCGTCGCTTGAGCTCGGCGTCGCGGTCGGGGACGAGGATGAGGGGGAGGGTGTCGGGCTTGAAGCGCGAGAGGACGACCTCGACGTCTTCGGCGGCGAACCAGTCGCGGAGGCGCTGGTCGCGGTCGCGGTCGAGGGAGGCGGGGGGGAAGAAGGAGGCGTCGCCGCGCTGGGTGCCGAGGATGGCGAGGTCGCCGCCGCGCGCCTCGGTGAAGCGTCGGGCGAAGGGGAGCGCGCCGTAGCGTGAGCCGTCGATGACGGGGGTCTTGAGGGCGCGGAAGAGCAGCTCTTCGGGGCCGCGCTGCTCGCCCTGGGTGACGTAGAGGCGTCCCTGGGCGCGGCGGAGTGCGGCGGCGGCGGTCAGCTCGCCTTCGGAGGTGGGGAGGGTGATGTCGTCCGCGAGGAGGCGGAAGAGGTCGGGGTCTGCGACGGCGGCGCCGCGGAGGGCCTCGTTGTGTCGGAGGGTGAAGCGCTCCCAGGCGGCGCGCTGTCGGGCGGCGACGGCGGCGAAGCCGTCGTTGAGGGCGCGGTGGATGGCGGCCTGGACGTGCTTGTAGGTGGCGTCCTTCTGGATGGACTCGCGGCTGGCGGTGGGGGTGAGGGCGTCGCAGGCGATGACGGCGCCGCAGAAGCCGGCCCAGCGGGGGAGGAGGTCGCGCTCGTCGTCGCTGACGAGCATCCCGCGGACGAAGACCCAGACGCGGCGGTTGTCGAGGGTGCCGTAGGAGGCGCCGCCCTGGACCCAGAGGACGCCCTGGAGGCCGTGGGGGTCGGCGGGGGCGTTGGCGGGTGGGATGGGGAGGGTGAAGAGGGGCTCCCAGTGGGGCTCGAAGCGCTGGGCGAAGGCGAAGGTGCGCTGCCGGGCCAGGGGGTCGTCGTCGCGGAGGCGCCAGGGCGGGGGCTCGTCGTTGACGGTGGTGCCCTGGCAGGTGATGGGGAGGGGGAGGAGGCAGGCGTAGCGGCGCAGGAGGGCGAGGACGACCTCGGGGTCCGCGAGCTGGCGGAAGGCGGGCTTGAGGTGGAGGGTGACGGTGGTGCCGACGGGGCGGGGGGCGCCCTGGCGGAGGGTGTAGGTCTCGCCGTTGCGGGACTCGAAGAGCCAGGGGTCGTCGGGGGCCTGGTAGCTGGCGGTGTGGACCTGGGTGCGCTCGCTGACGACGTAGGCGGAGAGGAAGCCGAGGCCGAAGTAGCCGATGAGGTCGTCGCCGCGGCCTGCGTCGCGGAGGGTGCGGGTGTAGCCGGAGCCGACGCAGGCGAGGTAGCGCTGGATCTCATCGCGGGTGAGGCCAGCGCCGTTGTCTTCGATGGCGAGGGTGCCGGCGCTGAGGTCAGGGCGGACGGAGAGGCGCGGCGCAGGGGGTGCCTGGTCCTCCAGGCGTCGCCGGGTGCAGGAGTCGTGGCCGTTCTGGATCAGCTCGCGGAGGGCGACGTTGGGGGTGGAGTAGAGGTTGTCTCCGAGGACCTTCATGAGTCCGCTGAGGTCTACTTCGGTCTTGAAGATGCCTTCCATGGTTCACCGGGATGCAGGATCAGGGTTGGGCGCGTTGCGCTCCGCGGCAGCGTTCTTGTATAGCGCAAGCTGGAGCGTGGGCCAACGCTGGCGCGCGGCGCGGCGGGAGGGAGGCGATGGAGGCGTGGCTGAGGGAGCTGGGCGGATGGGAGGCGGCGGCGCTCTTCGGGGCGGAGAACCTGCTGATCCTGGCGGCGGCGCTGGCGGCGGGCCATCTCATGATCGCCTTGTTCAGAACACGGCGCATCACGGGTGAGCCTGCCCCGCTGGAGATCGGAGAGATCGCGCTGGCCTCCAGCACGATCATCCTGAACACAGCCGTGACCTGGGCGGGGTGGTGGCTCTGGCGCGAGGGGTGGCTCGTGCTGCGGTGGGGTGCGTGGTGGGAGGTCGCGCTGGATCTGGCGGTGATCTTCCTGGTGATGGACGCCGCGATGTACGGGCTGCATCGGCTGGCGCACCACCGGCTCCTCTTCGGGCTCCTGCACCGGGCGCACCACCGCTACGAGCGGCCGCGTCCGCTGACGCTCTTCGCGCTGAACCCGGCGGAGGCGGTGAGCTTCGGGGGGCTCTGGCTTGGGCTGCTGCTGGTGTGGGACGCGACGTGGCAGGGGATCGGGATCTACCTGACGTTGAACGTGATTTTTGGGCTGGTGGGGCACCTGGGGGTGGAGCCGCTGCCGCGCAGGTGGCAGGGTGCGCCAGGGGTGCGCCTGCTGGGGACGAGCACCTTCCACGCGGTGCATCACGACGATTTCAATCGAAATTATGGCTTTTATACATCGATCTGGGATCGAATTTTCAAGACCCACTCGACAGCGCAGGTGACGCGCTCATTCAAAGAGGGTGCGGACGAGGCGTAGGCCGACCGTAGGCTGGGCGGTGCGCCCGTCCATGCCGACGCGGGCCGCGGAGCGGACCTTGTCGGCGCCGTCGCGCCAGGCGCCGCCGCGGACGGTGCGGTTGCAGTCGCTGCCTGTGCCTGGGCAGGCGTTGACGGTGCCCTCGGTGGGATCGGTCTGGGCGGAGCTGGGGTGATCGTTGACGTGCTTATCCCAGGTCCACTCCGCGACGTTGCCGGAGCTGTCGTAGAGGCCCCAGGCGTTGGCCGTGGCGAGCCTGACCAGCTGTGGGGTCTGGACGTTGTCCTGGCAGGTCCAGGCGATGAGGAGGACGTTGCCGTTCTGATCCTGCTTGCAGCCGTCTACATCATTGATGCGGATGTCCCCGTTGTAGACCGCGGTGGTGGTGCCGGCGCGGGTCATGTACTCCCACTCGGCCTCGGTGGGGAGGCGGTAGCCGGTGCAGGTGGTGTCCCACTCGACGCGGGTGATGTTGTCGTCGGCGTCGCGGGAGAAGGTGTAGCAGGCGGTGAGGCCGTCGCGTTGGGAGATGGCGTTGGCGAACTCGACGGCGTCGTACCAGGAGACGCCGTAGACGGGGCACGCCTCGCAGAAGACGGCGCCGTTGATGTAGAGCGGGATGGGGGGCAGGTCGCCGGTGACCGCGCGCCAGACGCCCTGGGTCAGCTCGGTGGTGGCGGCGCGGAAGGCGCGGGTGAGGGTGACCTGATGCTGGCGCTCCTTGTTGCCGCCGGGGCGTCCGGGCTCGCCACCAGGCGAGCCCATGGTGAAGGTGCCCGCAGCGACGCGGACCATGGCGAGGGGGCACGGCGTATTCCCGGAGCAGCGCAGCGCGTCGGTGCCGTCGCACTCCAGGCGATCCAGGCCGCACTCGCCGCAGGTGCCCCCCAGCGTCCCCGAGATGACGCCGCATCCGCCGCAGACGTTGGCGCCGGGGTCTTCGCATGTGAGCGCGTCGTCGCCGTCGCAGCGCAGCGTGCCGCACTCGCCGCAGCGGTCGCCGGGCGCGCCGCTCAGGACGCCGCACCCGCCGCAGGCGTTCTGTCCGGGGTCGTCGCAGCGGACGTTGTTGGGTCCGTCGCAGGTCCAGGCGCCGCATTGCCCGCAGGGCTGTCCGGGGGTGGCGCCGAGGGCGGCGCAGCCGCCGCAGGCGTTGAGGCCAGGGTCGTCGCAGCGTGTGGCGTCGTTGCCGTCGCAGACGTAGCGTCCGCACTGTCCGCAGGCGCCGCCGGGGGGTTGGGCGAGGTTGCCGCAGCCGCCGCAGGCGTTCTGTCCGGGGTCGTCGCAGCGGGTGGCGTCTTCGCCGTCGCAGCGGGTGACGCCGCAGACGCTGCACCCCTGGCCTGGTGGCGGGTCGAGGGCGAGGCAGCCGCCGCAGGCGTTGACGTTGGCGCCCTGACAGGCGAGCTGTCCGCCCTGGCAGGCCCAGGTGCCGCCGCCGTCTCCGCACTGTCCGCAGGGGTCGCCGGGGCTGGCGGGGAGGCTGCCGCAGGCGCCGCAGGCGTTGAGGACGCCCTCGTCGGCGGCGCCGTCGCAGTCGTTGTCGAGGCCGTCGCAGGCTTCGGCGTTGCCGGTGAAGATGGCGCTGTTGCCGTCGTTGCAGTCGCCGCCCTGGGTGGCCGTGTAGGCGCCTGTAGGTGCGCAGAGGGCCTGGTAGTCGTTGTTGTCGCCGCGTCCGTCGCCGTCGTCGTCGCGGTAGAGGCGCGTGGTCTGCGTGGCGCCGTCGCAGATCAGGAGGTCCTCGACGCAGGCCCACACGCCGTCGTTGCAGGGGCCGCAGCGGGCGCCCAGCTCGATCTCGCCGGGGTCGTCGCAGGGGCGTGGGGGCTCGGCGTCGGGTGGATCGGGCGCCGCGTCAGGCTCGGCGTCGGGGGTGGCGTCGTCCACGGCGGCGTCTTCGCCGGTGTCCTGCGGCGCGTTGTTGGCGTTGTTGCCGGAGCTGTTGTTGGGGGCGTTGTTGAAGGGGGCGTTGTTGGCGCCGGCGTCCTCCTGGGCTGCGCCGCCCTCGGGCGGCGCGTAGGCGTCCACCGCGCAGGCTGCGAGGAGGAGGGTGAGGAGGAGGGCGATCCCGTGGAGGGTGTGGCGTGGGGTAGTCATGCTGGACATGGGCTCCACCGGGGCAGGCGACGTTGACCCAACGGGAGGGAGTATAGCACGTCTGCCGCGCGGCTGCGAGCAGGAGCGGGGGTCGCGGGTGGGATCAGCCGTGCGTGGCGGGGCTCCATCGGGCGAGGAGTTCGTTGTAGCCGGGCTGGGGTCCGAAGAGGGCGACATAGCGGGCGTTCCAGGCGCGCTGCTGCGCGAAGGCGTGGCCGAGGCCGTAGAGGACGCAGCGGTAGCGGGTCTCGGTGCGTCGGCTGTTTCCGGAGCCGGTGGTGACGGTGTAGCTCTGGCAGACGGCGCGGATGGCGGCGACGGCGGTGTGGACCTGACCGACGCTGAAGTAGAGGGCGGCGGGGGGCCAGGCGTTGAGGGCGGCTTCGAGGGTGGCGTTGAGGCGCTCGACGTGGGGTCGGAGCTGGGCGTTGAGCTGGTTGAGGGCGTCCTCCAGCTCGTCGCGTCGTCGCTCGTCGGGGGTGTCGGTGAAGACGTTGAGCTTGTCCCAGAAGGTGATGCGGCCGCGGGTGGCGGTGAGCTCGCTCTGGGCGGCGTGGAGCTGGGGTGCGAGGCGGTCGATCTGGGCGGCGTCGTCGAAGAAGGGGGTGCCCAGGAGGCGGGAGGCGAGGAGGTCGAGGGTGTCGTCCCAGGTGCGTGGTCGCTGGGGTGGCTGCTGGGGGAGGGGGTGCTGGAGGCGTCGCTGGAGGGCGGCGATGAGCTCCTGGCGGTCGCCGCGGAGGTCCCAGGTCTGCTGGAGGAGCTGGGCGATGGCGTCGAGGGCCTGGTAGACCTCCTGGCGTCCGTAGACGGTGCAGGTGCGGGGTGAGGAGGTGGAGCCTTTGTCGGTGTGTACGGCCTGGAGGTGGAGCGAGGAGGCGACGGCCCAGTCGCGCAAGGCGAGGGGTGGGATGGAGGCGCCGGCCTGTCGGGCGGTCTGGAGGAGGTCCTCCCAGCCGGCGTGGGTGGCCTTGTCGAGCCACTGGCGTCGGGCGTGGAGCTGGGCTTCGGTGCGTTGGTCCTCGGTGTCGTCGAAGTTGACCCGGTCCCAGAGGGAGATGGCGCCGCGGAGTCCCTGGAGGCGGTCTCCGAGGCGTTGTCGGAGGGTGACGCGGCGGAGGCAGCGCTCCAGGGCGTCTTCGCCGCCGACGCGCTCCATGGCGCGGGTGAAGTCGTCGAGGAGGTGGGCGGAGGCGAGGGGTGAGGGGCTCTGGAGGGCGGCCTCGCGGTGTGCGCGGGCCTCGACGTCGGCGGGGAGGGGGACGCCCGGGAAGGCGCGTGCGAAGCCGCGCTTGAGGCGTCCGAGGGCGGCGTAGACGAGGGCGCGGCTGCTGGGGAGCTGCTCGGTGGAGACGGCGCCGTCGGCGTTGAGGTTGCGCTCTTCGGCTTTGAGGGTGGTCTGGAGGGCGCCGCGCAGCTCGCTGGCGTGGTGGAGGATGAGGAGGGGTGGGAAGGCGGTGAGGGAGGCTTCGAGGACGTGGTGGGCCTCTTCGTTGAGGTGTCGGAGGTGGTCGAGGGCGAGGGGGAGCTGTCGTTTGAGGTCGTCGCGGAGCTGCTCGGAGGGTGCGTCGGAGAAGACGTTGAGCTTCTCCCAGAAGGTGACGGCCTCGCGTGCGTCTTCGTGTTGCGCGATGAGGCGTTGGAGGTGTTCGCGCTGCTGCTGGGCTTCGTGGAGGCGCTGGAAGTAGGGTCCGCTGGCGGTGTGCGCGGCGAGGAGGGTGAGGAGGTGCTGCTGGGTGATGGGGGCGTGTCCGAGGCGTGGGTCGCTCTCCAGGCGTGGGAGGTCGAGGTGGGCCAGCTCGCGGCAGCGCGCTTCGTCGCTGAGGGTGCGGATGATCTCTTCGAGGTGGAAGCCCAGGACCCAGGTGTTGGCGGTGCGCTCGGCGAGGCTCGCGAGGGTGTCGAAGAGGGTCTGGGGGAGGGTGACGTCTTTGAAGAGGACGCCCTCGACGCGGAGGTGCTCGTGGATGAGGCGCGTGACGAGGTCGATCTCCCGCGCGATGGCGTAGACGGGCCAGGCGGCGGCGACCTCGGCCATGGCGGTGTCGGCCTCTTCGCGGAGGGTGTGGAGCTGCGCGTCGAGGCGCTCCAGCTCGTTCTTGAGGCGCCTGGCCTCGCGTTCGTCGGGCGTGTCGGAGAAGAAGACGACGCGATCCCAGAGGGGGATGCGCTGCTGGACCTCGTCGAGCTGGTGTTGCAGGGCGCGCCTGGCGGCGTGGGCGCGTCCGAGGCGATAGAGCTTGTCCTCGACGCCGAGGGCGCGGAGCTGGGCCTGGATCTCAGCCGACATGGAGCGCATGGTGGGTCACCTCCGGGTGTGTGTGGTCAACCGCTCTCCCGTGGGGTAGGATCGGCGCGTGTCGGCGCGGGTGTCAACACCCGCGCGTGCGGCGCGATGACGCGAGCGAAGGCTTGAGGTGAATCATGGTTCATGATCCGACGGCTGCGCTGCTCCGCTGGGTGGAGGCGCTGAACCAGCCCCACGAGGCGGGCGCGCGGGTCGAGGCGGCGTTTGCGCCAGCGGGCGCGGTGGAGCGGTACGGGGTGTGGGAGCAGGCAGGTCAGCTGGTGGAGCGCTTTGAGGGGCACGCGGCCATCACGGCCTGGCTTGGGCGTTCGCCGGAGGGCATCCGCTTCTGGCTCGACAGCCCGGTGGAGGCGCGGGGTGCCGCCGGAGAGCAGGAGGTGCGGTATGCGTATGGGTTTGGCGAGTGGATGCACGGCGGGGCGTGGCGCTTCCGGCTGGCGGAGGATGGTCGCCTGGCCTGGCTCGCGCATCTGCCCGACGTGCTGGACGACCGCATCGACGCGATCGACTGGACGCCGGTGATCGAGGAGGCGTGTCGGAAGATGTTGGGGGATCGGGAGTGA
>CAUJGC010000496.1 GCA_963169075.1 Myxococcota bacterium | reverse complement strand
GCGGCGACCGCCGCCGGGTAGATCGCGTCCACCAGCGAGCCCGGCCGGGTGAGGACCGTGAGCGGGCGCAGGATGCCGCTGTTGCTGGGCAGGTCCGCCGGAGCCAGGCAGCGGAAGGCGTAGTGGACCGCCGAGACGGTGATCGCGCGGACGGCGTTCACCGACCCCTCGACCTGATCGCAGGTCCCGGTGAAGTCCAGCGTGGCCTGATCGCCCCGGATCGTCAGCGTGAGGCGGATGGCGAGGTCGTCATGCCCGAGCCCATCGCCGTCCAGGCGGTCCTCGAAGGTCGCCTGCCCGTCGGGCAGCGCGGCCAGGATGCCCCGGAGGATGCGCTCGGCGTAGCGCTGGAGCGCCCCCCCAAGCGCCTGGACGTGATCGGCGCCGTAGCGCGCGCAGAGCTCCCGGAGCCGCTGCACGCCGAGCCGCGCCGCGGCGCGCTGCGCGTTCAGATCCCCCACGCGCTCGTCCGGCGTGCGGCTCTGCTGGCAGATCCAGGCGAAGGTCGCGTCATCCAGGCGCGTCGGCCCCAGGCGGAGCCCCTCCTCGTCGATGTGCCGCGAGAGCGGCATCGATCCCGGCGAGATCCCCCCCACGTCCGCATGGTGCGCCCGGTTCGCCACAAAGAAGCGCGGCCGCTCCTCGCCGGGCAGGAAGCACGGCGCCACCAGCGTGAGGTCGGGCAGGTGGGTGCCCCCCTGGAAGGGGTCGTTGAGGACGATGAGGTCGTCCGGGGCGAAGCCCTGCGGCCCGAAGGCCTCAATCGCCGCCTGGACGCTCAAGGGGGTCGAGCCCAGGTGGACGGGGATGTGGGCCGCCTGGGCGATCATCGCCCCCGAGGCATCAAAGAGCGCGCAGGAGTGATCCCGGCGCTCCTTGATGTTGGGCGAGAAGGCCGCCCGCATCAGGCGAGCCCCCATCTCCTCCGCGATAGATGCAAAGAGGTTGCGAAAGATCTCGATCTCGACAGGATCGACGCTGCTCATGGCTGGACCGGGGCTGTGCGCCGGAGGATGAGGCCGCCCTGCGCGTGGACCTCCACCGCCCAACCCCCCGGGACGAGGACCGTGGAGGAGTACTCCGTCAAGAGGAGCGGCCCGGGGCGCCGCTCGCCTGCGGCGAGGACGGCGCGGGGGAGACAGGCCCAGATCTGGGGGCCTTCGGGGCCGTAGACCTCGACGACGCGGGCCGGGGTGGGGGCGTCCTGCGGCGGGAAGGGCGGCGGCGTGGCGCCGGGAGGGCCCTCGGCGCGGACGCGCGCGGCGACGACCTCGACGGGGCGGTCGGGGTGATCGGTGCCGTAGAGGTCGCGGTGGCGCTGGCGGAAGGCGGCGACGGGGTCGGGGGCGTCGGCGTCCACGCTCAGCTCGAAGGACTGGCCTGCGAAGCGGAGATCGACGGCGCGGGTGACGCGACGCGCGTCGTCGGGGACGCCCTCGGCGTCCAGCGCGGCGCGGGCCTGGGCGGTGAGGGCCTGGAGGGCGTCCTCCAGGGCGGCGCCCTGGAGGGGGGCGCCGGGGGCCAGGCGGAGCATGACCGCGCGGGAGGCCGTGAAGACCGGCGGCGCCAGCGCCATGCCGACCGCAGAGAGGAGGCCCGGATGGGGCGGGATGAAGACGGCGGCCATGCCGAGGGCGTCCGCCAGCGCGCAGGCGTGGAGCGCCCCCGCACCCCCGAAGGCCACGAGGGCGAAGCGCCGCACGTCATAGCCGCGCTCCACCGAGATGACCTTGACGGCGCGGGTCATGGCGGCCTCGACGACCCGGAGGACGCCGCGGGCGGCGTCCAGGAGGGGCAGGTCTGCCGCGTCCGCGAGGCCCTGGAGGGCCCGGAGGGACGCGTCGCGGTCCAGCGTCATGCCGCCGCCGAGGAAGGCCTCGGGGCGGAGGTGGCCGAGGACGACGTGGGCGTCGGTGACGGTGGCGCGCGGCGGCTGATCTGCGGGCTGGCGGCCGTAGCAGGCCGGGCCCGGATCGGCCCCGGCGGAGGCCGGGCCGACCCGGAGCGCCCCGCCGCCGTCCACCCAGGCCAGCGAGCCGCCGCCTGCGCCCACGGTGTGGATGTCCAGCAGCGGGAGGCGGACGGGCAGGTGCCCCACCCCGCCCTCGACCGTCAGCGAGAGGCCGCCGTCGCAGAGGGCCACGTCCGTGCTCGTGCCCCCCATGTCGAACGTCACGATCCGGTCCAGGCCCGCCGCGCGGGCCAGCGCCAGCGCGCCGACGACGCCGCCCGCCGGGCCGGAGAGGACCGTGTGGGCCGGGAAGGCGCGGGCGTCCTGGACGCGCAGGAGGCCGCCGCTGGAGCCCATCACCCGCAGCGCCTCCTCGCCTACACCCTCCGCGAGGCGCTGGAGGTAGGCGTCCATGCGCGGAGCCACGACGGCGTTGACCGCGCAGGTGACGCCGCGCTCGTACTCGCGCAGCTCCGGGAGGAGATCGACAGAGGCCGTGATGTGCAGGCCCGGCAGCGCCTCGCGGAGCCTCGCCGCCAGCGCGCGCTCGTGGTCCGGGTTGGCGTAGCTGTGCAGCAGGCTGATGGCGACGGCCTGGACGCCCAGCGCCGCGACGCGGGCGGGCAGCTCCCGGAGATCGTCGGGGTCCAGCGGCGCGAGGACGCTGCCGTCAAAGGCGACGCGCTCGCGCACGCCGAGCGTGCGCTGGGCCGGGATGGGCGGCGGGTGCGCTGCGACGTGCAGCGCGTAGAGATCGGGACGATGCTGCCGGGCGATGGCGAGGGTGTCCTCAAACCCGGCGGTGGTGATGAAGGCGGCGTCGCCCCCCTTGCCCTCCAGGAGCGCGTTGGTGGCGACGGTGGAGCCGTGGACGACCCGACGCGCACGCGGCGCCCCCTCGGCGTCCAGGATGGCCTGGACGCCGAGGAGGACCGCGCGGGCCGGGTCGTCAGGCGTCGAGAGGAGCTTGTGGGTGCGCCACGCGCCGTCGCTGCGGACGAGGATGACATCGGTGAAGGTGCCGCCGGTGTCCACCGCGATGAGAGGATGCATGGCGCGGCCCAACGCTCAGGGGAAGATGCCGCGGTCGTCGTAGACGCGCGCGATGCGGTTGATCGCCAGCGCCAGCGCCGCCTGACGGCGGGTGCAGCCGTGCTCGGCGGCGAACTTGCGGACGCCCTGGTAGGCCTTCTTCATCCGGGCCAGGAGCTTGGCGTCCACCTCCTCCAGATCCCACGACTCGAAGCGCTTGTTCTGGATCCACTCGAAGTACGAGACGACCACGCCGCCCGCGTTCGCCAAGAGGTCGGGGAGCATGTCGATGCCGCGACCCTCCAGGATCTCATCGACGCCCAGGTGCGAGGGGCCGTTGGCGCCCTCGACGATGACGCGGGTCTTGATCGTGCGGGCGATCTCGGGGGTGATCTGCAGCTCCAGCGCCGCCGGGATGAAGATGTCGGCCTCGGCGGCCCAGAAGGCGTCGCGGCTGACGCTTTCGGCGCCGGGGTAGCCCTTGACGCCGCCGTGCTTCTCGACCCACTCCATGAGCTTGCGCGGGTTGATGCCCTGCGGGTTGATGATCGTGCCCGTGTGATCGTTGACCGCCGTCAGGACGCAGCCGTGCTTGGAGAGGATGTGCGCAGAGTGGCTGCCCACGTTGCCGAAGCCCTGGATCGCGATGGTCGCGCCGTCCAGATCAAAGCCCCGCTCGGCGGCCCACTCCTGGATGCAATAGACGATGCCCTGGCCCGTGGCCTTGGTCCGCCCCAGCGTGCCGCCTGCCGAGAGCGTCTTGCCGGTGACGATGGCGAGGTTGGCGTTCTTCTGGGAGGTGTTGACCGTGTTGATGTAGGTGTCCATCATCCAGTTCATGACCTGGGAGTTGGTGCCCATGTCCGGAGCCGGGATGTCGTAGTCGGGGCCGATGTTGTTGCCGAGGGCGTGGGTGAAGCGGCGCGTGACGCGCTCCATCTCGTCGCGCGAGAGCGTGTGGGCGTCCACCTTGATGCCGCCCTTGCCGCCCCCGAACGGCACCTCCAGGAGCGCGCACTTGTAGGTCATGATGGCGGCCAGCGCCTTGACCTCATCCAGCGAGACGTTCCAGTGGTAGCGCAGGCCGCCCTTGAAGGGCCCGAGGATGTTGTTGTGCTGGATGCGGTAGCCTTTGAAGAGGCGGTAGGAGCCGTCATCCATGCGGACGGGGAAGTTGGTGATCAGCTCGTTCTTGGGCTGCCGGAGGATCGTGCGGACCCGCTCGGGGGTGTTGGCGACCTTGAAGGCCTGCTCCAGCTGGGTGCTGTGGATCTGGTAGAAGTCGGCCCCGGAGGGGGCCTCGTGGTCGGGGCGCGGTGCGGCGGGCGTCGCGGCGGGGGTCGGGGTCGGGGCGGCGGTCGAGGTCTCGTCCGCCGTGGTGGTCTTCTTGGACGACTTGTCAGCCATGGTTCACCTGCTCCGTGCGAGTTGAAAAAAGGTGTAAATCCGCACTGATCGGCGCTATACAGGCAGGGGTTCGTTGCCGCCGCGCCGGGGGCTCCGGTGAAGGTGCCTAACAGCCGTCACGCGCGAAGTCAAGGCGCTTCATCGGCCCTGTTGAGCTTGGGAGGCGAGGGGATGTTTGACGCAGAGCGTCATATTCTGTTGGAAGATCGCAACATCCTGGTGGTGAACAAACCAGCATCCCTGCCCTCCACAGGGCGGACGCTGGATGATCCCTACTGCCTCCAGGGGATGCTCATGGGGCTGCGGGGGCGGATGATCTGGGCCGCGCACCAGCTCGACGCCAACACCACGGGGCTGATCGTCTTCGTGAAGAAGAAGAGCCTGGTGCCGGTGTGGCAGGAGCGCCTGCGCTACCCCAACGCCCGCAAGCGCTACCTGGCGGTGGTCCACGGCCTGCCCGCCTTCGAGGAGCGGCTCATCGAGGCCCCGCTGGGGCCGGTCGGCGGCGCCGAGGAGCCCTGGCGCCAGGGGGTCACCCCCGACGGCAAGCCCGCAGCGTCCGAGGTCCGGGTGGTGCGGCGCGGCGCGGGCGTCGCGCTGGTGGAGGTGACGCTGCGGACAGGGCGGACCCACCAGATCCGGGTCCACCTCCAGCACATCCAGCATCCGCTGGTGGGAGAGACATCCTACATCGACGCGCCGTGCGCGCTCCTGGGGCGCCACGCGCTGCACGCGTGGCGCCTGGACTTCGCAGACGGGGCGGCGCTTGAGGCGCCGCTCTTCGACGACATGGAGGCGCTGCTGCGCGCGCAGGGGCTGGCCCCTTAGCGCGCAGCCCCTCGCGACGACTACTCGTCGTCGGCCCCCAGGAGGCGCCCCGCGACGCCGACGAAGTCCTCCTCGGTGACGATCCCCGCGAGCCGCCCGTCCACGACGACGGGCAGGCACCCGCTGCGGTAGCGGGTCAGGAGGCGGATCGCCTCGGCGGTGGTCGTCTCGGGCGTCACGGTCTGCAGCTCCTCGACGGGGATCATGACGTCCTCGACGGGGGTGTTGCGGGCGGGGCGCGGGCCGATGAGGTGCTGGAGCACCTCGCGGAAGCTCACCAGCCCCACCAGCTGATGCTCGCCGTCCTCGACGGGGATGTAGCCCAGGCGCTCCCAGATCATGAGGTTCGCCAGGATCTCCACCGGATCGTCCGGCTGGACCGTGAAGAGGTCCGTCCGCATGTAGTGCTCCACCTGGAGGCAGGTCCGCGGCGCCGAGTAGGCCTCGTCCAGGCGGGCGCGCTCCCACTGGGCGACGGGGCGCCCGGTGAGCTGGCGGTTCACCGTGGCCGCCACCAGCGCGCTGGCCCGCTCCCCGGAGGTGCCCCGATCCCGCAGCGAGTTCCACGAGCGGAACTGCCAGCTCGCCCCCGTGTGGGCGGTGCGGACGCGCTCGTCCACCACCCCGAGGTAGCGCCGGATCTCCTCCAGCCCGACCCCGGCGCGGTGCAGCCCCGCCTCCGCCATCGGCAGCAGCTCATCCAGCACCAGGCGCTGCGCGATGACCTGCTTGCCGTCCAGCCACTCAAAGTGCGACCCCAGGCCCTCGCGGGCCGCCGTGTAGAAGTTGGCGCCGGCCTGATCGAAGTCGATCCGGCGCGTCACGTCCTCCTGGGTCGCCGCGAACTCCGTCATCAAGCCGAACCAGAAGGCCCCGTTGGCGACTTGATCGATGACGCTGGGCCCGGACGGCATGATCCGGTTCTCGATCCGCAGGTGCGCCCGCCCGTCGGTCACCCCGAAGCAGGGGCGGTTCCAGCGGTAGATCGTCCCGTTGTGGAGGCGCAGCGCCTTCAGCTTCGGGATGCCGCCCGCGTCCAGCACCGCGATGGGGTCCTCGTCCAGCTCGCCGCCGATCAAGACCCGGAAGCGCGCGATGTCCTCCTTGTAGATCTCCGCCACCGACGACTTCACCCACCGCGTCCCGAAGCTCACCCGCGCCTCCATCGCGCGCGGCTGACGGGCCGGGTCCCGCGTGTCCACCGCCTGCCGGAACATCCCGATCCGGGTCTCCGCCCAGAGGCGGCGCCCGAAGGCGATGGGCGAGTTGGCCGAGATCGCCATCAGCGGCCCCGTCAACACCTGCGCGATGTTGTACATCCGCGCGAACTCCTCCGGGCCCACCTGGAAGTGCACCTGGAAGCTGGAGTTGCACGCCTCCAGCATCACCGAGTCATGATCGATGATCAGCTCGTCCAGCCCCTTGATCGAGACGCTGAACTTACCGCCCCGGAGCTGCGTCACGATCCTGTTCAACGTCTGATAGCGCGCGCTCGGCACCATGCTGTCGAGCCCCAGATCCGACTTCCGCAGCGTCGGCAGGATGCCCATCAGCACCACCTCCATCCCCAGCTCCCTCGCCGCCTGACGCGCCTTGTCCACCAGCGCGTCCAGCTGGGCGTGCATCCGCGAGAGCCCGTCGCCGGCCAGGTATTGGGGATCGCAGTTGGCCTCCAGCTGGAACTGCGCCAGCTCGGTGGTGTAGTGCTCGTCCTGGAGCCGCTCCAGCATCTGGAGCACCCCGCGGGTCGCGCCCCAGCTCGAGTCCACCAGGAACATCTCCTGCTCCGCGCCGATCCGCCGGACGCCGGACTCGAAGAGCTCCTCCGCCAGCATACGCTCCAGCGCGCGCAGGTCCGTCAGGAGCGCCTGCATGAAGTCGCGGTGCTGGGCAGCGCTCTGCTTCTCCTCTACATTCTTATGGGCGCGTGTGTTGGTCATGATCGCGGCTCGCTCGGCTGGGTCCAGCGGGTTAAGATCTGCGGGAGCATGGCGCGCCAGGTGGGCCAGTCGTGATGCCACTCCGCCCCCCAGGCCTCGACGTAGTTCGGGATGCCCTGCTGGCCCAGCACGTGCGCCATCGCCCAGGACTCTTTGATGTCCTCGGCGCGGCCCTGCCCTGAGGCCAGGAGGATGAAGCGGCTCCGCAGCGCCTCCAGATGCGGACCCGAGAGCGTCGGCACAAAGTGGAGCGGGGACGACACCCAGAAGTCCTGGGTGAACTCCTGCGCGTCGTAGAAGCGCCGCAGGTCGTACGTCCCGCTCAGCCCGATCCCCCGCGAGATCACATCCGGGAAGCGGCAGGCCACCGCCACCGCGTTGAACGCCCCGATGGACGCCCCCGCGGTCCACACCGTCACCTCCGGGCTCTGGCAGTCCGTCCGGATCGCCGGCACGACCTCGTGCCGGACGTAGCGGTGGAACTGATCCTGCACCCACATCTGGTGGCGCGCGTCGCCACCCTCCCGGGTCAAAAGCGCCCGACCCGCCACCGAGTCGCACGAGTAGACCTTGATCCGCCCCTCCCGCAGGAGCGGCTCCAACGCCTGGACGAGGAGCATCCGCTCCACCTCCTCCGCGTCGCCCCCGGCGGTCGGGAAGAGCAGCACCGGCTGCCCGACCTCACCCCAGCGCACCAGCGTCACCTCGCGCCGCAGCCGCTCCGACCACCAGCGCCCTGTCACCTTCCCTGCGCTGTCGCTCATGCGGCCTCCTGCGGGGTGTTGTCTGCGCGCCAGGCCTGCACCCGCCGCCAGAAGAGCTCCGTGAACGGCTCCACCTCATGCGCGGGGTAGAGCGCCGCGACCTTCTGACGGAAGGCGTCCTTGGCGGCCTCGGTCCCGAAGAACTCCCACGCCACCCGCTCCAGGTGCGGCAGGTGCGCAGCGCAGAAGGCCTCAAAGGCCGCGCTGTCGAAGTGGGCCTCCGCCAACGCCGCGTAGGCCTTCAGTTTTTCGCGCTGGCTCAGGCTGGCGTCGTCCGCGATGGCGAAGTAGGGCGCCCAGTCCTGGTTCGGCTTCATCGCCCGGCGAGTCACCGCGCAGAAGATCGACCACCGCAGGTTCGCGATCACCAGCCACGGGAAGTGGTAGTGCAGCGACGTCACCTGGGAGTCCGGGCACGGGTTGGCGAAGTCGATCGGGTGCCACACCCCGTCCTTGCGCAGCGCCTCGCACGAGTTGAAGTCCCACCCGAAGAACGCGTTGATCGTCAGCGTCGTCTCCCGCATCACCGCCGCGTCCTCCTCCGAGGCGAACCCCTGCTCCAGGGTGTAGCGGTCGTGCAGCGGCGCGTCCGGGTTGTAGTTCACCAGGTGCGTCTGCGGCCCCAGCCCGATGCAGCGCACGAAGCGGTCGTAGGGGTGCACCGCCTGCTGGAGGTGCATGACCTGCGTCCCGGACTCGTCGTAGCGCTGCTTCAGCGCCGCCCGATCCCGGATGAAGCTCACCCCGCGCCAGCCGCCCCCGTCGTAGGGCTTCATCACCAGCGGGTAGCCGACCTCCTCACCGACCTCCGCCAGATCAAAGAGCTTCGCGTAGCGGTGCAGCGTCACCCGCAGATCCGGCACCTGCTCGTAGCTCTTCGGCGGGATCATCCACGTCTTCGGGATCGGCAGCCCGAGCCGCATCATCGCCGCGTAGGTCGTGTGCTTCTCCATCGACTGCACGGCCCACGGGTTGTTCAAGACGTAGAGGCCGTCCATGATGATGGATTTCTTGATCCACTCCCGGCGAACCATGTACCAGTGCGTCAGCCGATCCAGCACCATCGCGTAGGGGCACGGCGCGTCCAGCGCGAAGGGCGTGATGGGCACGCGCTCCACCTCCAGCCGCACCTCCTCCCCACCCCACGGGATCGCCAGGTCCAGCTGCGCCATGATCTGCTCGTAGCAGAGCGGCCAGCAGATGTCCGCGCCCAGCGAGAGCCCGATCCGCCGCGTCACCGGCTTGAGCCCCGCACCCTCCACCGCCTCAGCATGACTCTCCATCCCACCTCCTTGGCCGCACAACCTCGCAACAAGCACGCCCTCTTACTCGTACACCATCAGGAAGGGTCCAGGGAAGAGCCAGGAGAGCCCCTCCCGCAGACGGTCGCGCCAGTTCTCCCAGTTGTGCCCGTCACGCGCCTCGCGGAAGCGCACGTCCATCCCGGTGGACTCCAGGAGCGGGATCAGCGAGCGGTTCTCGTAGATGAGGGACTCGTAGGTCCCGCAGCTCACAAAGACCCGCTCCGAGATCGCCGTCGGCGCCTCACGGAAGCGGTTCATGAACGTCACCACCGGATCAAAGGCCGGACCCCGCGCGTTCCGATCCCCGATGTCCGTGAACGCGAACGACCCCGACTGCAGCAGCAGCCGCCCGTAGAAGCCCGGACGACGCCACGCCGTCGAGAGCGCCGCCACCGCGCCGAAGCTCGCCCCAAGCAGGCACCGCGCCTGCGGCTCCGCGCGCACCGGGTAGTGCCGCTCCAGATACGGCACCAGCTCATCGGTCAAGAAGCGCGCGTGACGCTCGTCGTTCGCATACTCCACCAGCCGGTACGGCGACGACGTGAAGGCCACCAGCATGTCCGGGATCTCACGGCGCGCCATCAGGTTGTCCAGGATCGGACCCAGCGACGCGTAGCGCAGGTAGTCGTCCCCGTCATGCACGATCAAGAGCGGGTAGCGACGCGAGCGACGGAAGCGCGCCGGCAGGTAGAGCCGCGTCTGACGCTGACCGAAGACCTCGCTCGGAAACTCCACCACCTCGTAGGTGCCCTGCGGCGACTCCCGATCCCGGTGGATCCACGACGGCACCGTGTACCCCGCGCCGTGCGCCACCGAGTTCGCACCGAAGGGGTCACGCGCCAGGTGCGGGTTCAGCGGATCCTGGATCCAGTGGTTGTGGCCGTCACGGATGATCTCGAACTTGTACTCCACCCGCGACGCCGCTGGCAGCGGCAGCGTCAGGTGCCACAGGTCCGTCCCCTCCAGCCGCGCCAGCTGCTGCGAGGTCGTCAGCCCGAAGATCCAGTGCCGCAGCCGCACCTCGTGCGCGTCGCCCACCCACACAAACGTGATCTGGCCGTCCTCCACGATGGGGAAGCTCCGGCTCTTCAAGAAGGCCCGGATGGCCTGCGGGCTCCGAGGACCCGCCGCCAGGAGCGCGATCGCGTGGCTCATGGGCACCACCCCCGCTCGACCAGACCCGCCTCGACCAGGCGGGTCGCACGGCCGCGCACCAGCGCGCCACCATCAAAGTCCAGCCGCGCCCCCGGGTCCAGCCCCAGGCAGCGCGCAGGCGCCATCCGCTGCACGAAGCGCGAGATCCCCTCCCGATGATCCTGACGCACCCGGTGCTCCAGATCCGGCATCACCACCACCCCCTCACACCAGCCCAACCCCGCGCCCAGCACCTGCGCGATGTTCTTCCCGAAGGGCGGCGCGTCGTGGAAGAGCACGATCCGCTCCGTCAACGCCATCGCCCCCGCCGACCACGCCACCACCGGACGCTCACCCACACCCGCCAGCGCACCGAAGAGCCGCAGCCGGTTCATCAACGACACCACATGACCCCCCGCCAGCAACACCGCCTCGCACCCCGCGATGAGCGCCTGAAGCTCACGACGATGCGCCGCCACGCTGGCCCGCTCCCACGTCCGCCACCGCGCCTCGAAGCCCTCCAGCACCTCGCTGCAGCGCGTCGCGTGATCCGCGTCCAGGTGGCGGAGCTGACGCACCGTCACCTGACGCTCCTCCTCCAGCAGCGCCGCGTCCACATGGCGCACCGACACCGCCGCGTCGCCGTCATCGATCGCGTCCAGCCGCACCCGGTAGAACTCCTGCATCCGCTGGAGCTGCTTCTGACGGCTCGCATACGCCGCCGCCAGCTCCTGATCCTCCGCGAAGACCTGCTCCGAGCGACGGTGCAGCTCCAGGTTCACCACCTCGCGCCTCCCCAGCGCCTGGCGCACCGCCTCGTCCTCGCCTTCGTTCTCCTGCCAGCCCGCGGCGATCAACGCCACGCGACCCCGCACCCCGTACCCCTCCAGCGCCTCCGCGACCTCGCCGTAACCCTGACGCTGAGGACCCAGGAGCACGACCGGGCCGTTCGGCCCGCCTCCGCCTGCCATCATGGATGCGCCTTCACCTTCAAAGTTTGTCCAATGTCATTGATTATATATCGAAGTGTGTCGTAATTCTCGTGCTTCACCCGCACCCAGGCGTTCGCCATGTAGCCCGCCTCCACCGGCTGCGTCGGCGTCCCCGGCTGCGGCAGGTGCCAGTCGATCAGGCTGCTCCCGTAGCGACGCTGCACCAGCTCCCACCCCATGTACCCCGAGATCCGACCGTCCCGATCCGGGCGCAGCGCCAGGATCCCCGCCGCATAACGACGCGACGGACGCTGCTGCGGGCGACCCCAGCAGATCAGCTGCGCCCACTCCCGGTAGAGATCCATGTCGTTGCCCACGTTGTGCAGATCCCACGCCCGCACCCCCGGCGGACGACACCCGATCTCCGAAAAACGCAGCCCCTTCGGACCAAAGAACCACTCCATGTGCGTCGCTGACGTCTCCACCCCAAGCGCCTCCACCACCCGACGCCCCATCGCCTTCAGCTCGTCATAGCCCGACGCCGCGTCCACACGGTTCGTGCTGATGAAGCACGGCGAGATCCAGCGCGCCCGCATCGCCTCAAGAACATTGGGGTAATAGTGCGAGACAAACTCGTGCACCACCTCCCCCTGCACCGTCAGCGTGTCGTAGAAGCCCTCGTGACCCTCCACGAACTCCTCCACCGCCACGCTCCGACCCGGATGATCCACCCCCGAAGACTGGATCGCCGCCTCCAGCTCCGCGTCCGTGTCCACCCGCACCGCGCCCGACGCACCCGCCCCGTCCCGCGGCTTCACGATCAACGGATAGCCCACCTCCGCCGCGAACGCCCGCACCTCCGCACCCGAAGACGCGCCCGTCGAGCGCGCGCACGGCACCCCCGCCTCCCGCAGCGCCTCCTTCATCGCAGGCTTGTCGCGGCAGAGGAACGCCGTCCGATACGACGTCCCCGGGATCCCCGCCGCCTCCCGCACCTTCGCCGCCGTCAGGATGTGCGCCTCGATGGTCGCCTCCAGACGATCGATCGGCGCGTGGCGCTGGATGAAGCGCACCGCGCGCAGCACCGACTCCTCGTCGCAGACGTTGCGCACCTCCTCGTAGTGCGTCAGCAGCCGCCGCATCTCGTCGTCCAGAGACGCCTTGGAGCCCTCACCGATCGCCGTCACCGTGGCGCCCACCTCCGCCAGCGCACGCACGAAGAAGCGCTGGTTGGACGGAAAGCGCGGCTCGATCAAGACCACGTGCATCTGCGTCACCTCGTCAAGCGCTCAAAGAGCGCGCTGTAGAGCCCCGCCTGGCGATCCCAGGAGTAGTCCTGCGCCATCCCGTTGCGCTGAAGCTGGCGCCAGACGCCCCGATCCCGGTACGCCTCCACCGCCGCACCCAGCGCCCACCTCAACCCCTCCGCCGTGTAGTGCGCGAAGGGGAAACCCGTGCCGCTCCCGTCCCGCGGACTCCAGAGCTGCACCGTGTCCGCCAGCCCGCCCGTCTGATGCACCACCGGCACCGTCCCGTAGCGCAGGCTGTAAAGCTGGTTCAAGCCGCACGGCTCATAGCGCGACGGCATCAAGAAGAGATCCGCACCCGCCTCGATCCGGTGCGCCACCGGGTTCGAGAACGCACGCAGAAATGCCACCTGACGCGGGAAGCGCTGCTGCAGACGCTCAAAAATCCCCTCGATCCGCGCCTCGCCGCTCCCCAGCGCCACCAGCTGCACCTCCCCGCGCGCCAGCATCCGCGGCAGCACCTCCGGCAGCAGCTCAAAGCCCTTCTGACCCACCAGCCGCGACACCACGCCGATCAAGGGCACACCAGGCACATACGGCAGCCCCGCCTCGCGCAGCAGCGCCTCCTTGTTGGCCTCCTTGCCGTCCAGCGTGTCCGCGCTGTAGCGGTGCGCCAGGTGCGGATCCACCTCCGGCGACCACACCCCATAGTCCACCCCGTTCAACACCCCCACCACCGTCGAGGTCCGCGCACGCAGAAAAGCGTCCAGCTCCGCCCCCCGCTCCGGCGTCTGGATCTCCCGCGCGTACGTCGGGCTCACCGTGCTCACCCCGTCCGCGTACAGGATCCCGTGCAGCAGCAGGTTGATCATCCCACCGCGCAGCTGCTCCTGGTGCAGCAGGTGCTCCGAGCCCGACAGGTGCAGGTCCGGCAGCGCCGACGCGGGTAACCTCCCCTGATAGTTCAGGTTGTGGATCGTCAGCAGCGTCCGCGACCCCGCGAAGAGCCGATCCCAGCCGAAGCGCACCCTCAAGAGCAGCGGCAGCAGCGACGCCTGCCAGTCGTGGCAGTGCACCACGTCCGGCGCAAAGCCCATCCGCTGCGCCGCGTGCAGCGCCGCCAGCCCAAGCACCAGGAAGCGCCGGTGCTCATCCCCGTCCCGCGTGTAGAGCCGCCCCCGGTGGTAGAGCGCCGGACAGTACACCAGGTACGCCGCCGGGTTGTCGAGGTCACGCACCACCCGCACCCCGTAGCGGTGCGCCCCCAGCTGCACCTCCATCGACTCGATCATCACCTCCAGCCGCAGGTGCTGCGCCTCGATGGTGTCGTAGAGCGGCAGGAAGACCCGCACGTCGTGCCCCTGACGCCCCAGCGCCTGCGGCAGCGCCCCCATCACGTCCGCCAGGCCCCCGGTCTTCGCGTAGGGCACCATCTCCGAGGTCACGGCCAGGATCTTCATCGCCTCACCCCCACGCCGCCAGCGCCGATGCCAACACCTCGGCCAGCGCCGCCACCTTCGCCTCCCCGATCCGCATGGCCTCGAACGGCGCGAAGGGCGCCGCCAGCAGATCCCGGCGCACCTCCAGGCAGAGCGCCCGGCCCGGGCGCTCCACCACCCGCGACCAGCCCACCGTGCTCGGGTGCAGCGGGTAGGTCGCCCCACGCCCCAGCCGCCAGCCCCACGGGCGCACCCCCTCCTCCAGCACCTCCAGCGGCGCCGCAGGCGACCAGTCCCGACCCTCCTGATCCCGGCAGATCACGTCCAGCTCCGGGCGCAGCGGCCAACGCTCCACCACGTCCGCCTGATAGGCCCAGCGCAGCCGCTCCACGATGTCCGGACCCACCTCCACGCCCACCTCCCGCGGCGCGTAGGTGTGCAGCAGGAGCACCGCCCCGCCTGGGCGCAGGCTCGCCAGCGCCTCGTTCGCGGTCTGCATATAGGCTGCATAACGACCCCGGACCAGCGCCTGATCCGCCGCGCGCTGCACCCACGGCATCAGCCCCGGCGTCACGCGACCCGCCTGGAACGCGCTCGCGTCCAGCTCGATCTGCCGGTTGCAGTCCACAAAGGTCCGCGGCACCCGCGAGCGCACCAGCGCCACGCACCGCGTCGGCGCCGCCTCCACCAGCCGCCGCGCCGCCGCCTCCCCCAGCTCGAAGGCGCCGACATCGGTGTTTACAAAGAAGAAATCAATCAATCCATCCGGGAGCGGCCCCTCCATCCGCCCCGCCAGCTCCTCGAAGTCCTCCCGCGCGGTCGCCCCGTGGGGCACCTCGATCAAGAGGTCCGGGTCGCCTTCGCTGGCGGCGCCGCGGATGATGTGGACCTCGACGACGTGGGGGATCGCATACGCCTGCATAGCGCCTCTCTCCGGCGCGCGGCTGACCCTCAGCCGCGCGTCCACCAAAGATACCCAAGGACCACGGCGCCGACAAGAATGCTTCTCGCCCGCGCTCGTGCTAACCTGACGCCGCGTCTCTTGCCTGGAGGATGCCATGACGCCCACCCCCCACCCCGATCTCCTCGCACGCCTCGAAGCCCTCCTCCCCCCGGAGGCGCGCGCCCGCGTCGAACGCGCCGCACCCCAGCCCGTGGCCTTCCACCTCCTCACCCTCCGGGCGGCGCCGCAGGACACCCTGGCCGAGCTGGCCGCCGCCGGCGTCGAGCCCGTCCCCCTCCCCGGACGCCGCCTCGCCTTCACCGCCCCGCACGCGCAGCGCGACGCCCTCACACGCGCCGCACCCACCCTCCGCGGCGACCTCTACATCCTCAACCCCTCCAGCATGCTCCCCCCCGAGGCCCTCGACCCCCTGCCCGGCGAAGAGGTCCTCGATCTCGCCGCCGCACCCGGGGGCAAGTCCATCGCCCTCGCCGACCGCATGCAGAACCAGGGACGCCTCGCCTGCGTCGAGCCCATCCGACCCCGCTTCTTCCGCCTCAAGGCCAACCTCGAGCGCGCCGGCGTGACCCTCGCCAGCCTCTACATGGCCGACGGCACCGCCGTCGGACGCAAGGTCCCCGCCCGCTTCGACCGCGTCCTCCTCGACGCGCCCTGCTCCTCCGAGGCCCGCATGCGCCTCGACGACCCCGACTCCTGGGCCCACTGGACCCCCCGCAAGGTCGCCGAGACCTCCCGCAAGCAGCGCAAGCTCCTCCTCTCCGCCCTCGCCGCCGCCAAGCCCGGCGCCCGCGTCCTCTACTCCACCTGCGCCCTCTCCCCCGAAGAGAACGAGGCCGTCATCCACCACGCCCTCCACACCCTCGGACCCCAGGTCGAGGTCCTCCCCCTCCACCTCCCCCACGCCCCCCTGCGCCCCGGCCTCACCACCTGGCGCGGCGACGACTACGCCCCGGCCTGCGCCCTCACCGCCCGCGTCGTGCCCGATGGCGTCTACGACGGCTTCTTCCTCGCGGCGCTCCGCAGAGTGTCCTGATTCATGCTTTTATGCAATTAGGGATCGGTTTTATGCAACCTCGCCTCCGATGACGACGCCCCACCCGACGCCCCACCCGACGCCCCGCCCGACGCCCCGCCCTGCCAAGGCGAGGCCTGCCTCTATACCCCGGACCTCGACACCTCCTTCGAACTCCTCACCGTAGACCTCAGCGATCCCGACCGCCCCGGCGGCGAACGCCCCATCCCCATCGCCCTCTACATCCCCCGGGACGCGCCCCGCCCCCTCCCCATCATCCTCCTCTCCCACGGCGGCGCCACCGGCAAGACCGACCCCACGACGTCGGCGTCGTCCTCGACTGGCTCGAAGCGCAGGCCGACGGCCCCCGGCGCGGCGACCTCGACCTGGAGCGCGTCGGCCACATCGGCCACTCCGCCGGCGCCGGCTGCGCCCTCATGCTCGCTGGCGCGACCCGCGTCTTCAACGCCGAGCCCGTCTCCCTCGCAGAGCCCCGCCTCCGCGCCTTCCTCGCCTTCTCACCCCAGGGCCCCGGCGCCGAAGGCTTCACCGAGTCCTCCTACGACGCCGTCACCGCGCCCGTCCTCATCGGCACCGGCGCCGGCGACGCCAACGACGAGGACACCCCCGAGAGCCGCACCCGCCCCTTCCTCCTCATGCCGCCCGGCGATCACCTCCTCGCCTTCATCGACGACCCCACCGCCAAGCACGTCACCTTCGAGCTGGAGGAGGACGGCTGCCTCCGCGCCGGCGGCACCCGCTGCGAGGAGTTCACCACCTGGGTGGCCTCCACCGGCCTCGCCTTCGCAGACGCCTACCTCCGCGACGCCCCCCGCGCCCGCGCCTGGCTCGCCACAGACCACCTCGCCTCGGCCAGCGGCGGCGTCGCGACCCTCAGCGTCCGCTGACCCGCCGCCCCCCCTTCACGCCACCGGCTCACCGCACCGCGTCAGCACCCCGTCGCGCCACGCGCGGAGCCGCGCGAAGCGCGGCTGCTCCCGCAGCCCCCCGATCAGCTCGACCTCCTTGAGGATCGCCGCGACGCTGATGTCCGCCAGCGTAAGCTCCTCCCCCACGAGGAAGCCCCGCCCCTCCACCTCCGCCGCGACCAGCTCCAGCGCCCGCTGCGCCTTCGGGCCCGCCTGCCGGATCGTGTCCTCCGTGATGCGGTAGTGCCGCATCATCGCCCGCGTCGCCAGCGGCACCACCCGCGGCATCAAGAGGTCCAACGCCGCGCTCCCGAAGGGCGGCAGCTGCTCCCGCCCCAGCGACGGGTCTTGACGCGCCGCGTCAAAGGCCAGCGCCCGCAGCGGCGGCGCCAGCGTGTCGTCCGCCCAGTCGTCCCAGCGCAGCGCCTCCCGACGCGCGCGCGCCTCCGCAGGCAGGATCGGCGGCGAAGGGCAGCGACGCTCCAGATAGAGCGCGATCTCCGTGCTGTCCACGATCGCCGCCTCCCCGTCGATGAGCACAGGCACCTGCCGCTGACCCGACGCGCGCTCCACCTGGCCCTGCGTCACCAGCGGGATCACCTCCACCGGCCGATAAGGCAGCTGCTTCAGGTTCAAGATCGCGCGGACCTTGACGCAAAACGGAGAAAAATCAAACTGATAGAGGATCATCATCGAGGGCTGCCTCCGCAGGTCAGGAGCTGCGCGCTGACACGTCATGGTAACCTGGCGCCTCGCAGGGCGCTTGTGAAGCGCCCCCAGCGCGTGCAAGGTAAGCCCAGGAGCCGCGACGTCGCAACGACGCCCGAGCCGAGGAGAGGCATGAGCAGCCTGAAGCGGTGCCACGAACACCCCGAGCGCAACGTCTTCGCCTGGTGCGACCACTGCAACCGACCCTGCTGCGACGAGTGCGCCGTCGAGATCGCCAGCGAGTGGCTCTGCGAGCGCTGCAAGCAGCGCGTCGCCGCCGACGTCACCGCCGCGCGACCCCACGGTGACGCCCTCCGCGCCTCCCTCGTCGGCGCCGCCGGCGTGGTCCTCGGCGGCCTCCTCCTCGGACCCTACGCCCTCTTCCGCGCACGAGCCAGCCGCGACGCACTCGACCGCGCCCCCTGGCTCCGCGGGCGCTGGCTCCTCCGCGCCGCCTGGGTCCTCGGCGCCCTCGCGACCCTCCAGGGCCTCGTCTGGCTCCTGGGCATGACCCTCTCCCGGCGCTGAGGCGCCGCCGCACCCAAGGAGCAACATGGCTCGCAGGCGAAGGAGGCGCCCCGCCGCCCCGTCCTCCTGGGACGAAGCCCAGGCCTTTGACGAGAACGACGAAGCGCCCAGCCCGGCCGACCAGGCCGCCGCGGCGCTCGACACCCACTGCCTCTCACACCCCACCCGCCCCGTCACCACCACCTGCGACGCCTGCGAGGAGGCGATCTGCAACATGTGCAGGATCCCCCACCGCGCCGAGGTCCTCTGCCCCCGCTGCTTCACCGCCCGCCTCGAGTCCGGAGCCCTCGCCCACACCAGCCCCCACGGCTGGATCGCCGCCGCCCTCGGCCTCATCGCCGTCGGCGTCGTCCTCGCCCCCTTCACCCTCCTGGCCTCCGCCGCCATCAACGGGCCGCTCTTCGGCTACGCCGCCGCCGCCCTCGGCGCGGCGGCCATCTGGTTCGGCTTCTCCGCCCAGGACTTCCGCGGCCTCGGGCGGCGCGCCGGCTGGGTCGGCGTCGCCCTCGGGGTCGGCGTCGCCCTCGCCACCATCGGCCTCAACCTCCTGGGGCACCTCACCCGCGCCTGATCACGCCACCGCGCCCCACGGCACGCGCGACGCCTCCTCCGCGTGGGCCGCCTGACGCCACCCCGCCGCCTCCTCCGCCGAGATGAGCCCGCGCTCCTCCGCGATGGCGACGCAGGTCCGATGGCGCGTGTGCGCGTCAAGCCACGCCTCCAGCGGCGCGGCCTCATCCCGCTCCACCGCGCGGGCGGCCTCAAGGGTCTGCTGAAGGAAGCGACGGGCGTGTTCGGGGGTCTGCATGACAACCTCTCTCCTGAGCAGCTCAAGCGCAACGCCTGAACACCTGAATTCTGGTCACCGGTCCAGCTTCGCTCAACCCCCCCATCCTCGCCGGATCACTCTGATCCACTGCCCGCAAAATCGACGCCGCGCCCCGCAGTGGTACAACGAAGCCCCCCGCCGTGCTCCGCGGCGCCTCACCTACATCACCTCCCCCCTCCCCCCTCCCCCCCTTCCCCCCCAGGAGCCCCCCGTGTC